>CAYYVJ010000035.1:0-18978 GCA_964475115.1 uncultured Lachnospiraceae bacterium | reverse complement strand
TTCATATCATCATCTATCATCAAAAGCTTGTTTTCCAAATCTGCTCTGGCAAACTTGCTTGTCTCAATCTTTTGAATGCTACAGGAATTCATATTGATACCTAAGAGACTTCGCATGACAAGTCCAATTCTTGACTTTCCTTCCCCACCTTTTCCAATAATCAGCATCATTTTCTGTCCTTTTGTGGTTGGTAAAAGACTGTAGCCCATATATTCCTGCAATGTTGGAATGTCCTCTTGGTCCAATAACTCCGATAGAAATTGTAACCACCGATTCGGCAAGGTGGCATTTGTGTTAAAACTTACTGGCAAGCGATTCAGACAAAATTGCTTTTCTGGCGTAAAACCTCCATCCAAATAATAAGTACCATTCCTTACATGAATGCGATCCTGCTGAATTGGAAGCTCCTCCGAATGAGCCTCCAGCTTCATCACTTCGGCAATCTGCTTTACTTTCTTAGAAATTCCTTTCACCAGAAAAGGCTTGATACAGTCATAAATATCCTTTTCAATCTCTGCATCGCAAATCATGCCGTTGACTCCATAGAAGGAACCATTGATACATTTCAGTGGATGGGATGATAAGAAATCCTCACAAAACATGACTTCATTGATAGAGCTCCCATCAAACCATTCCACAGTATGTTGTGTTTCAACTGGCTGATTTAGCGCTGTCATTGCAGTTTTTAGTTCCTCCTTCGTTTCCTGCTTTAATACCTCCCATTCGGTTTTCAATTAGAATCACTTCCTCTCCTTTGTGTATTAAAAATTCTGCTCTTTCTTCTAGTGAGCCTTGCAAAAGAATGTCCAGATAATACTCCACCATGCAAATTTTATGGCAAGCCACTTCATATTCTTCTCTCCAATCTTCTGCAGGTGTCTTTGGTGCAACTAATTCCCTCCATCGTTCTAACAGGTGTAAATAATCACACAGAACACGAATCATTCGTTGCTCCATTTGATGAAAATTCTGTTGTAGCTGGTATTCCATGCATGATTTTGATTGTGTCGATTTATTAGAGAATTCTCTACGTTTCTTTTCAGCTTTATTTATGCTAGAAAGTTGTAATATAAAATCCTCTGCCAGCTTCCTTGCTGCTTCATATGGAGTAAGTCCAAATAATTTTCTGACAAAAGCAATTACATCCCCCTTTTCTCCACAAGCAAAGCAACAAAATCCAATATCCACTTTCATGCTCGGGTGTTGATCGTTATGAAATGGACAACATGCCATTTTATTCTTCCCCACCATGATTCCATACTGCAATGCGGCTTGCCTTGCAGTAACAGAATTCTTCACTTCTTCAAAGATAGTCATTTACTATTCATCTGGAAGCTCTCCAAAATCTCCAACATGGTTCGAATGGGAGTCATCAGCTCTGGATTCATATCACTGATTTTTTCCAATCTCATAAGCTCCTGTTCAATATGGAGTAACTGCTTACGAAATTGCACTAACATCAGTGGATTTCCCTGTGCAACTATTCTTTGACACAAGACACTTTGAATGATATATTCCTGCCTTGTACGAAATCCTGATAGTTTCACACGTAACTCCAGTTCCTCATTTTCCTCTGGGGAAATACGAAATGCGATGGTCTCACTTCTCCATCTGTTTTTCTTGTCCATACTCTTCTCCGACATAGATAAGTTCCTCTCTTTCCTGGTTTAATTTATCTGCCATTTCCGACTGTACTGTTGGAAATAAATGAGCGTATCTGTATGTGATATCAACCGCTTCATGTCCTACTCTTTCTCCGATAGCAAGTGCTGAATACCCTAAATGAATTAGTAACGAAATGTGGGAGTGACGAAGTCCATGAATTTTGATTCGCTTTACTCCAGCTCCTTTTGCTCCACGATCCATTTCGTGATGAAGATAACTTTTACTAATCTGAAAAATGCGATCATGTTTGCCATATCTAAATAAAGAATTGATATACTCCTGCATTTCGATAACAAGAAAGTCTGGCATGATAATTTTCCGATTACTCTTTTCAGTTTTAGGATCTGTGATGACATCCTGCCCTTCCAGCCTTTGATATGATTTACTAATGGTTACGGTTTTCTTCTCAAAATCGAAATCCGACTTACTAAGTGCAAGAAGTTCCCCTTCTCGGATTCCAGTCCAATAGAGCATTTCAAACGCATAAAAAGAAATTTCCTTATCTGCTACTACTTCAATAAATTTCTGATAATCCTCCTGAGTCCAAAATTCAATTTCCTTGCTCTTCTCTTTCCCCATTCCACCAGCTTTTCGTGCTACATTTGCAGTTAATCCATAAAGATTAACTGCATGGTTTAAAATAGCACTCATCTGATTGTGAATGGTTTTCAGATAGACTGGAGAATACTTTTCTCCATCGTCTTTTTTTATCCTCATAATTTCATTCTGCCATTGCACAATGTCGGAAGGTCGGATGTCCTGAAGCTTCTTATTTTTGAAATAAGGAATAATCTTTTTTCGGATTACATGCTCCTTGCTCAAAAATGAATTTCGTTTCAGACGTGGTTCAATATCTTTTAAATAAAGATCCACAAAGGTTTCAAAGTTCATGTCAAGTCTCTGCTCTTTTTGAAGTTTGAAGGCTCTCTCCCAGTCCTGGGCATCGCTCTTCTTGGCAAAGCCTCTCTTTGTGGTCTGCTTCCGTTCCCCTGTCCAATCCTTGAAATAAACCCTGACTTCCCATGTTCCAGTCTTACTATTCTTACTAACTGACAATTAGCTCACCTCCCTTTTGTCTTCTGTGCTTGTACCTCCATAAATTTTTTCATAGAAGTACTGACGGCTTACCTTGCCACACATAACGATAAATCCATTTTGTTTCAATTGCTGGTTCATTTGCCGAATCACCTTGTAGGCATAGGATTTGGAAACTCTAAGTTCCTTTGCTACTTCTTCTGCTGTAATAAACAATTCTTTGTCCATTTGTTATCCTCCGTATTCTCTTTATCGTTTCCGTTCATTTATGAACTGAATTATTTATAATATATCAGTACATATATGAACTGTCAACAACTTTTTAAAATTTTATTTCACTTTTGAACTGTTCGTGATATACTAATTACCATAAAGTGAAGTCTAAACTATACACAGGAAAGGATTTTCTATCATGAAAAAAGAAATGAACGGAAAAGACATTAACAAGCTTAAACTGATAAATGGATTGACTGGAAAGAAGTTTAAGGATCTTGATACAGCTGAAAAATATATAGAAAAGAATAACTTGGAAGATGTAAAAGGATGGTTGAATGGCATAGAGTTTTCTGACGATGCTAACGAATACTCATATACAGATGAGGAAGAAGACGAAATGTTGGATTCCAAACTCTATGATGATCACAACTATACTCTTCGTTCCACTGAATTGTGCAATGCTAATTTAGGACAACGCCTCCGCTATTTCAGACAGATAGCAGGATTAACACAGAAAGAATTAGCAGAAAAATGTGAGTTAAGCGAGTCTACCGTTCGTAATTATGAACTAGGTAATCGCTTTCCAGATTATGATACAATTCATATATTATCTGCCGTTTTAGAAGTGGACAGCCTAGTATTATCGAAAACTTACAGTGCAAATATGCCTCATGCAGTACTTAAATATTTGTTTGATCTCGAAAAATATTATCTTATGGTACCAGTTGAAATTGATGGAAGAATGTATCTTAAATTTGATACAAAAAAAGCAGAAGATCCACTTGAATCTCCTTCTTCCATAATGGAACAGTTACTTCGTGCATGGTCAAGATTCCATCAAATGTTTGAAGCTGGTGAAATAGACGAAGAAACTTATCTGTTGTGGCAGATGAAATTTCCAACCTATGCCACAGGCAATCCAGACGATATATTTGGAGCTGAGTATAAAGGGGATGTGAACATCGATCAGAGAATAGCGGATGCTAAGAAGATGTTTCGGAAGACGAAGGTGGATAGGAAGTAAGTTTATTCTTATAAATAGAAGTTACATTAAAAATATAATGTATTCGCGAAATTTACATGTGCTGTTATAAAGGAGGAGTTTACAAATGAGTGATGAAACAAATGATTTAAAAGAAAATAGAAAGATAAAAGAAACTTTCAGTAACATCGTTAATGGTGCAGGAACTACAGCTTCAAATGTTGCTGATAAAGCAAAAGGAATTGTTGTTAAATCCAAAGATTCCGTGATTAGTGCAGTAGATGCAAATGGAAATGGTGAAATTGATATTGAAGATTTTATTATTCTTGGATTGCGTACACCTGGCATCCGAGTTGAACGAAGTGATTTTTTACAAAAAGAGTTAATGAAAAATTACCCTCAAGAAGTCATTGATGATTCTATAACTTATAATCCAGCACATGCAAAAATACCAGCAAGCGAAATTGATAAAATTGCAGATGAAGTTATTAAGTTTGAAAGAAACTGTGTTTCGGGAATTTCTGCTGCTCTAGGTATGCCTGGTGGTTTTGCGATGGCCGCAACTATCCCAACCGATATTGCCCAATACTACGGCTATATGTTAAGAGCTACACAGAAACTTATGTACCTATATGGATTTCCTGAAATAGACACTACAGAAAAAGGTCATAAGTTTGACTCTGAAACAATGAACCTCTTAATCATTTGCTTAGGCGTTATGTATGGAGTACAAGGCACAAGTACTGCTTTGAAGGCAATGGCTACTGCATTAGGAAAAGGTGTTGAAAAGAAACTAATGAGAGCAGCATTAACAAAAGGCACTATTTATCCTATTGTTAAGAGTGTATCAAAATGGTTTGGAGTCAACATGACAAAACAAGTCTTTGCTGGCTTCTTCAAAAAAGCGATTCCAGTTGTTGGTGGTTTAATCGGTGGTGGAATTACATTTTTGTCATTTAAACCATGTTGCGACAAGTTGAAAGAATCACTACAAGATACTTTATTAAGTAATCCAGATCATCATGTGTCAAAGGATGAATTTATTATTAGTGATGCTATAGAAGGAGTTGTACAATAATGAATTTAAATATAAAGAAAATGTCTATGAAAGTTATTGAAACTATATTTAGAATTACAAAACCCAAATCTAGCAAAGAAAAATATTTAAATGCAGCAACAAACCTTGATAAAATAATTAAAGTTTTGCTGATGATAATTGTTATCATAGAAATAATAATTAATTACATGGACCTTTCTAGTGGAATAGTTGAAGTTTATATTTATAACATTATTTTCCCCTTTGCACTAGTATATGTAACCCTCTTTACTCGATCATACAGAGCTGAAAAAGAAGCTTTAGAAAAAATGGCTTCAGCAATAAAAGGTAATAGAAAAGAAAAGGTAGTAAAGGAATATACTTTGAAGTCAGAAATAGCAATGTTGGAAATAACCAAGACACTATCTGATCTAGTGCTGAGCATATTAATACCTTATGTGATTTTATTATTTTCTAATAATCAAAAAAATGTTTTAGACTTTGTAGTTATTATTTGTCTTTTTATATTATGTATATATATCAATTTCTCAAATAAGTACATATGGTGGCAAGCCCTTTTGATTTCATTATCGTTTTTATTTGGCATACTGATAATCATATTCAGTAGTTTTCTTTCTGCTCTCCCAAGCGATACTAGCTTCATCATGTTTCTAACTATACTTATAACCTTTTTTGTAATTTACGAAATTATTAATAAAACTATCAAATCATAATCCACAAATTTTGATATTTATTCACTCAGTTTTTTCAAAAAGTATTGTCATTTGATTGTCACGAGACATAATAAGAGCCTACAAACCCGCATAAATACTGGGTTTGTAGGCTCTTATTAATTATTCAAACTCTATCGTTGCTGGTGGTTTTCCAGTACAATCATACAGTACTCTATTTACCCCCTTAACCTCATTTACGATCCTACTTGACACGATTCCTATTACTTCCCAGGGTAATTCTGCTGCTTCGGCAGTCATGAAATCTGAAGTATTCACAGCTCTTAAAGCCACTGCATAATCATAGGTTCTCTCATCCCCCATAACCCCCACAGACCTCATATTGGTTAGTGCTGCGAAGTACTGTCCGATTGTTCGATCGATGCCTGCTTTGGCAATTTCTTCGCGGTAGATGGCATCGGCATCTTGGACAATGCGTACTTTTTCAGGTGTGATGTCGCCGATGATTCTGATGGCTAGTCCTGGACCTGGGAAAGGTTGTCTATATACGAGCTTTTCTGGAATTCCTAGTTCTAGTCCAGCTTTACGAACTTCATCTTTGAAGAGGTCACGAAGAGGTTCGATGATTTCTTTGAAATCTACATAATCCGGTAGACCGCCTACGTTGTGGTGGGATTTGATGACTGCTGAATCGCCTACTCCACTTTCGATTACGTCTGGGTAGATGGTTCCTTGTACAAGGAAGTCTACGGTTCCAATTTTCTTTGCTTCTTCTTCGAATACACGAATGAATTCTTCCCCAATAATTTTTCTCTTTGTTTCTGGATCAGATTTTCCTGCTAGTTTTTCGTAGAATCTATCTTGTGCATTCACACGGATGAAGTTTAGGTCAAATTGCTTTGAGAAGATTTCTTCTACTTCATCACCTTCGTTTTTACGTAGAAGACCATGGTCTACGAAAATACAAGTTAGTTGTTTTCCGATTGCTTTTGCTATCATGACTGCTGCTACTGATGAATCTACGCCACCGGATAGGGCACAAAGTACTTTTTTATCTCCGATTTTTTCTTTTAGTGCAGCGATGGATTTATCTACGAATGCATCCATTCTCCAGTCACCTTTACACTTACACACTTCATATAAGAAGTTGTGAATCATCTTTGTTCCTTCAGAAGTATGAACTACTTCTGGATGGAATTGTACGGCGTAGAGCTTTTGATCTGCTTTTTCTACTGCTGCTACTGGGCAGGATTCTGTATAGCCGATTACTTTAAATCCTGAAGCTAGCTCTTCTATATAGTCTGTATGACTCATCCAACAGATGGTACTGTTTGAAACGTCTTTGAATAGTTTAGATTCTGTATTTACATCTACTTCTGCTTTTCCATATTCTCTTTTAGGGGCTTTTGTTACTTTTCCACCTAAGCTGTGCATCATTAACTGACTTCCATAGCAGATTCCTAGTACTGGGATTCCTAGTTCAAAGATAGTCTTGTCAACTGCTGGTGCACCATCTTCGTATACACTATTTGGGCCCCCTGTGAATATAATACCACTTGGGTTTATTTCTTTTATTTTTTCAAGACTTGTGGTATAAGGTAATACCTCACAATATACATTACATTCTCTTACTCTTCTGGCTATAAGCTGATTGTATTGTCCACCAAAGTCCAAAATGATTACGATTTCTCTTTCCAAAGGGGTTCCTCCTAATAATTTTATTAATACAATAGTGTTTACAAAGCAAACACTATTGTATTATAGAAAAATAACGATTTCTTGTCAACAGAATATGAATATGAGTTTTGCAAATGCAAACTCTCTATTCAAAGACCAGAGGCTATGTTAGCGTTTAGCTGGTACAATTTCTAGCCAATATCCGTCTGGATCGGATATAAAGTAAATTCCCATCTTAGGATTTTCATAGCAGATACAGTCCATTTCTCTATGTTTTGCACGAGCTGCCTCTAGGTCATCTGTTGTAAAGGCAAGGTGTATTTCATTGTCACCTAGATTATACGGTCTATCCCAGTCTCTGAGCCAAGTTAGCTCTAACTGATGCTTTCCTTCACCATCTCCTAGATAAACTAGAATATAGCTTCCATCTTCCGCTTCTTTTCTTCTTACTTCTTTTAGTCCTAAAGCTTCTTCATAGAACTTCATGGACTTTTCTAAATTTAATACATTAAAATTATTGTGGGCAAATAAAAAATTCATTGTTTGTCCTCCTTTGATAATTTTATTTCTTTATATATTTGGCTACATATTGTCCAGTATAGGAAGCTGGGTTCTTAGCAATTTCTTCTGGAGTACCAGTTGCTACTATGGTTCCACCTTTGTCTCCACCTTCTGGACCAATATCTATAATATAATCTGCTGTTTTTATAACATCTAAATTATGTTCGATTACAAGTACTGTATTTCCGCCTTCTGATAGCAGACGAAGTATTTCAACAAGTTTGTGAACATCTGCAAAATGTAGTCCTGTGGTTGGTTCATCTAAAATATAAATTGTTTTTCCTGTACTTCTTTTACTTAACTCTGTGGCAAGTTTAATTCTCTGTGCTTCACCACCGGACAAAGTAGTAGAAGGTTGTCCTAAACGAACATAGGAAAGTCCTACATCATGTAGCGTCTTTATTTTACGATAAATAGTAGGTAGATTTTCAAAGAATGGGACTGCTTCTTCTACCGTCATATCAAGTATATCATGAATACTCTTACCTTTGTATTTCACTTCTAAGGTTTCTCTATTATATCGTTTTCCACCGCACACTTCACATGGAACATATACATCTGGCAAGAAATGCATCTCTATTTTCAGGATACCATCTCCGCTACACGCCTCACATCGGCCACCCTTTACATTAAAGCTAAAGCGGCCTTTCTTATAGCCTTTCGCCTTTGCATCCGCAGTGGAGGCAAATAGGTCTCTTATCATATCAAATACACCCGTATAGGTTGCTGGATTGGAACGAGGTGTTCTTCCTATCGGTGATTGGTCAATGTTAATTACTTTATCTAATTGATCAATACCTAAGATATCTTTATGGGCACCTGGAATGGTTCTAGCACGATTTAAATCTCTCGCTAATCTCTTATATAAGATTTCATTAATAAGTGAACTCTTACCCGAACCAGAAACTCCTGTTACACAGGTCATTATGCCAAGTGGTATCTCTACATCCAGATTCTTTAAGTTATTTTGGCTTGCCCCTTTAATCGTAATAAAATTTGTAGATTTACGTCTTTCTTCAGGAACTGGTACTTTCATCCTTCCACTTAGATAGGCACCTGTGATGGATTTTTTGTTCTTCATGATATCTTCAGCTGTTCCCTCAGCCACGACTTCTCCACCATGTTCTCCTGCACCCGGACCAATATCCACAATATAGTCTGCTGCCATCATAGTATCTTCATCATGTTCTACTACAATTAAGGTATTTCCTAAATCACGCAAATGAAGAAGTGTCTTTAATAGCTTGTCATTATCTTTTTGATGTAATCCAATACTTGGTTCATCTAAAATATAGGCAACTCCTACTAGTCCAGAACCAATCTGAGTAGCCAAACGGATTCTCTGAGCCTCTCCGCCTGAAAGGCTTCCCGTAGCTCTTGCTAAAGTCAAGTAATTCAAACCTACATCTACTAAAAATCCAACTCTAGCTTTGATTTCCTTTAGGATCTCCCCACCGATATAGACTTGTCTTTCAGATATCTCCATAATATTCAAAAATTCCTGCAAGGAATCAAGGGATAAATTCGTTATTTCAAATATATTTTTCTCCGCAACCGTAACTGCTAAAGATTCTCTCTTTAACCTTTGTCCATGACATGCTTTACAAGGAGTTATTCTCATAAACGATTCGTATTCTGCCTTTATGCTATCAGAACCTGTTTCTCGATAACGACGTTCCACATTTTTGATAAGGCCTTCAAATGCTACATCATAAACGCCTTCTCCTCTTTGCCCTTTATAGTACACTTTTACCTTTTTATCATTTGTACCATGGATGATAATATCCTGTATCTTTTTAGGTAGCTTATCATAAGGGGTAGATAAATCAAATTTATACTCTTTTGCTAAGGCAGATAAAACCGCTCCAGTAAAACTATTAGGGTCACTACTAGATTGCCATCCCATGACAGTAATGGCCCCCTCCGATAAACTAATGGATTTGTTTGGAATAATTAAGTCTTCATCAAATTCCATCTTATAGCCCAAACCAAAACATTCTGGACAGGCACCGAAAGGATTATTGAAGGAAAAGCTTCTAGGCTCTATTTCATCAATACTAATCTCGCAATCAGGGCAAGAAAAACTTTGACTAAAGTTAATAGGCTCCCCGCCTACCACGTCTACAATCATCAGACCATTTCCTAGTTGCAACACATTTTCTACGGAATCTGTTAATCGCTTCTCTATACCTTCTTTTACAATAAGACGGTCAACTATAATTTCAATATTATGCTTATTATTTTTTTGTAATTTAATCTCTTCTGATAGCTCATATAAATTGCCATCAATACGTACTCTTACATAACCACTCTTCTTCGCTTGTTCTAGTATCTTTCCATGTTCCCCTTTACGGCCCCTAACCACAGGCGCAAGTAGCTGAATTCTGGTGGATTCTGGCAATCCCATAATTTGATCTACCATTTGATCTACAGTTTGTTTTTTTATTTCTTTTCCACACTCTGGACAGTGAGGAATTCCAATACGCGCATAAAGTAGACGAAAATAATCGTAAACTTCAGTTACGGTACCTACTGTAGAACGCGGATTTCGATTGGTTGACTTTTGGTCAATGGATATGGCAGGGGATAATCCCTCTATGCTTTCCACATCTGGTTTTTCCATTTGTCCTAAAAATTGACGTGCATAAGAAGACAAAGATTCCATATATCTTCTCTGTCCCTCTGCATAGATGGTATCAAAAGCCAAAGAGGATTTGCCTGAGCCACTTAAGCCCGTAAGTACTACTAGTTCATTTCTAGGAATATCTACGCTTAAGTTATGCAAATTATGCTCATTCGCACCTCTGATTTTTATATATTGCCTTTCTATTTTCTTACTTGCCATTGTTTCTCCTTACTTCTCTATATCGTTAAGATTCTTTTTAAGTTCAACAAGCTGATCTCGAAGTATTGCTGCTGTCTCGAAGTTCAACTCTACTGCTGCTTGATGCATTTTCTTGCTTACTTCTTTTATGATTTTATTTAATTCCTTGGCATCCATGGATTCTAAATCTTTATCCATTACATAAGCGCCATCTTCTGCAACTTGGGATACACTAATCAAGTCTCTTACTGCCTTCTTAATTGTAGTAGGCGTGATTCCATGTTCCTTATTATATTTGTCTTGAATACTTCTTCTACGTTCTGTTTCTTCTAATGCCCTTTTCATAGAATCTGTTATCTTATCTGCATACATGATAACATGACCTTCTGAATTTCTAGCAGCACGACCGATTGTCTGAATAAGTGCTGTCTCAGAACGTAAAAATCCTTCCTTATCAGCATCTAAGATTGCTACCAATGTAATCTCTGGAATATCAAGTCCTTCACGTAACAAGTTGATTCCAACCAATACATCAAATACATCTAGACGCATATCTCGAATAATTTCAGAACGTTCCAAGGTATCTATATCTGAATGCAAATACTTCACTCGAATGCCTACTTCTCGCATATAATCTGTTAAGTCTTCTGCCATTTTTTTTGTAAGTGTGGTAATAAGAATTTTATTCTTTCTCTCAATTTCTTTATTTACCTCTGTAATCAGGTCATCAATTTGCCCCTCTACTGGTCTAACATCAATAATAGGATCAAGTAAACCGGTAGGTCTTATAATCTGCTCTGCACGAAGTAATTCATGTTCCTTTTCATAAACAGAAGGAGTTGCAGATACAAAAAGCATTTGGTCAATTTTACCTTCAAATTCTGTAAAATTCAAGGGTCTATTGTCAAGTGCTGAAGGAAGTCTAAATCCATAGTTCACTAAATTGGATTTCCTGGATTGGTCACCTGCATACATTCCCCTAACTTGAGGGATTGTCATATGTGACTCATCTACAATAAACAAGAAATCATCTGGAAAATAATCAATCAAGGTAAAGGGGGGACTTCCAGGTTCTAGTCCAGATAAATGTCTAGAATAATTTTCAATACCAGAGCAAAATCCAGTTTCACGCATCATCTCGATATCGAAATTGGTTCGCTCTGAGATTCTCTGAGCTTCCAAAAGCTTGTCCTCACTTTTAAAATAAGTTACCCGCTCTTCTAGCTCTTCAGCTATGGCTCCTGCAGCTCTCTCTATCTTTTCTCTTTCTACTACATAATGAGAAGCTGGAAAGATAGAAATATGCTCCAGGCGAGCTTTAATCTCTCCTGTTAAGTTGTCAACTTCAGTTATGCGATCAATTTCATCTCCAAAAAACTCTACTCGAATCGCTGATTCACCATAATCAGCAGGAAAGATTTCTAAAACATCTCCTCTGACACGGAAGCTACCACGCTTAAAGTCCATATCATTTCTTGTATATTGAATCTCTATTAATTTATGGATAATCTCATCTCGATCTTTATTCATGCCAGGTCTCAAAGAAATAACCATGTTCTGATAGTCCACAGGACTACCTAGACCATAGATACAGGATACACTGGCGATAATAATAACATCCTTTCTTTCACTCAAAGCTGCTGTCGCAGAAAGGCGCAATTTATCAATCTCATCATTAATCGCTGAGTCTTTTTCTATATAAGTATCAGTAGATGGCACATAAGCCTCTGGCTGATAATAGTCATAATAGCTAACAAAGTATTCCACCGCATTCTCTGGAAAAAATTCTTTAAATTCTCCATATAATTGTCCTGCTAAAGTTTTGTTATGAGCAATAATTAAGGTGGGTTTTCCTAAAGCTTGTATAATATTTGCCATAGTAAATGTCTTACCAGAGCCTGTCGTTCCAAGTAGAGTCTGAAATTGATTGCCCTCCTTAAATCCTTGTACAAGTTTTGAAATAGCCTGAGGCTGATCTCCTGTAGGAGAAAAATCGGATACCAATTTAAATTGAGCCATTTAAAATCTCCTTTTATTTTTCAGTATAGCACATACATATACTCATTGCAAACATTTGTTCTCTATCAAATCTTCCTTTTAAAGTTAAACACAGACAGACCTTTAAATGGTCTGCCTGTTTATATTATCTATTGTATTTGTTCCATTAATATTTCTATTGCCTTTTGCAACTGATTATCTTCTGACTTTTCAACTGTAACTTTTTTCTTTAACTCATCTGGCAAATCAATTACTACATCAGGTTCAATTCCCACATCATGTATATTTCTTCCTGCATGAGTGAAATACTTAGAAACAGTAATCTTAATAGCTGTTCCATCTCCTAAGGTATAGATTCTTTGAACAATTCCTTTTCCAAATGTAGTGGTTCCTACAATGGTTCCTGCATCAAAATCTTGAATATCACCTGCAAAAATTTCTGAAGCACTTGCACTGTTTCCATTTACCAAAACAGTTAATGGTACATCTAAAACAGTACTTGGATCTGAATAATATTCATCTGCTCTTTTTCCGTCTTTATCTTCTGTATAAACTAATAATCCTTCTGGTAAAATCGCATCTAGCATAGCCTCTACTACATCTAATCTACCACCTGGATTATCTCTTAAGTCAATAATCAGGCCTTTCATTCCGGCAGTGCTTAATTCCGCCAAAGCTTCTATATATTGAGGGAAGGTAATTTCATCAAATTGTAAAATTTGAATATATCCAATTTGATTCTCTAGCATTTCATATTCAATCGTTGGAATTTCAATCTGCCTACGCTCTACTACTAAATCAATATAATCTAATTCGCCTTCTCTGACAATGGAAATATTCACCGTTGTACCTTCAGCACCTTTAATTAAAGTCACTGCACTAGTCAAGTCCATTCCCGTAACTTCTTCACCATTCACTGAAAACAGAATATCTCCAGGAAGCATACCTGCTTCGTATCCAGGACTTCCTTCAAAAGGTTTTACTACAGTAATAATTCCTGTTTTTGCATCCTGGGAAACAGTAACACCGATTCCGTAGTATACGCCTGTAGTAGTTTCTATCAAATTATTATATTGTTCCTCTGTATAGTATACAGAATATGGATCATCTAAGCCGTTTAGCATTCCAGCATACATCGCTTCTGCTAGCGCCTCATCATCTACATCATATAAAAAGTTCTCATTCATAATTTTTTTTATATGATCCATCTTTTCCAATATATCTTCTTTACTTTTTGTCTCTTCTTGGACAATTGGTTCTTGGGTTACAACCTTCTTCATATTATTACTGGATACATAGAAATTCACGCCAATAATCCCAATCATGACAACTATCATAAAAGATCCTAATGCTCCACATATTATTCCAGTAAGTAATCCTTTTTGAAACCTTCTCTTCTCTTCCATTTACAAGACTCCTGTCTTATTCTTATTTATAATACCCTACATATGGTCCAGAATTTACATATTCTCCATTTAACCTTACACTAAAATGTAAATGAGGTCCAGTTGAATTTCCAGTAGAACCTACCAATCCTATGGTGTCACCTTGTTTCACTGACTGTCCTACTTTCACATTGAATTTTGACATATGCATATAAACAGTATACAAATTACTACCATGATTTATCATAATGTAGTTACCAGCTGCTGCTTGATAAGTGGCTACAACTACTTCTCCAGCATATGCAGCAATGATTGGCGTTCCTGTTGGAGCTCCAATATCAATTCCATTATGTAGTCTTTGAATCTTAAAGATAGGATGAGTTCTCCATCCGAAATTAGAAGTCACATTATAGTATCCTGGTACTGGCCACTTAAACTGTCCTCCATCATATACTACCTTTGACTGCTCCTGTTTTAGTCGTTTTTCTAGTTCCTTTAATTCTTTTTCAAGAGCTTGTAATTCTTCTTCCATCTCTGCTTCTAGCTCTTCGCTCATAACAATATCGTTTTCATATCTAGCTAGTTCTGTTGCTTTTGCAGAAATCAAAGCTTCCATAGCGGCCTGTTCATCCTTAGTCTGTGCTACCAATCCCTCAAGTTGCACATGTTCTTCTTTCAAAATTGCTTCTGTTGCTTCTACACTTGCTTTAATCTCTTGGTACTTTGTTAGCATCTCTCTATCATATTCTGTTATTTTAGAAATATACTCCGCACGGTTAAGTAGGTCTGAAATTGAATCCGCTGTCAAAATCATATCTAGATAAGACTCATTTCCATTTTCATACATGAATTTTATTCGAAGCTTCATGGATTCATACTGCTCTGCTTCTACTATTTTAGCCTCTTCCAATTCTGCTTCTGTCTCTGCAATTTCTATTTCCTTTTGAGCCTTTTGACCTTCTAATGTTTCTAAGCTTGCGGTAATGCCATTCAATTCTACGTCTAATGATTGAATATACCCTTTTGTGTTGGATTGAGACTTTTTCAATTCATTTATTTTTTCTTCAATCTTTTTTAGTTCTGTTTTCTTTTTAGACTTTTCACTTTCTGCTTTTTTAATCTCATCCTTAGTTGAAGATGCATATACGGGTACACCAAAAGAAAGTATGATTGCCATAACCAAAACATATATTAAACTTTTTTTTCTCATGTCCTTCACCTATACCTTTATGTGTCTTCTAACAGTAAAACTGCTACCAAAGTATCCAATTCCTACCCCCAATGCCAATGCCACTGGAATCAAGGTTTTAAACACTGTATCTACGGGTAAAAACAAGATAATTCCAGATAAAATTTGGAATTGATTTAGTATATAAATTACTACATTATTATATAGATAATAAAGTGCTACTAAAGGTATGATCGCTCCAACTAGTCCAATTAAAATTCCTTCAATTAAAAAGGGAGCTTTTACAAAATGATCCGTGGCACCTATAAGTTTCATAATAGAAATTTCTTCTTTTCGTACCGTAATACCTACCGTAACCGTATTACTAATTAAGAAAATAGCTACTGCCAATAATATTATTATAATCGCTGCTGAAACATAGCCCAGTAGCATGCCAAAATCAGTAAGACTATTAGCCGTCGTTTCAGAACGATTTACTTGTCTCACACCATCTATTGATTCTAAATAAGTTACCATAGCTTCTTGCATTGTAATATCATTTAAGAAGATTTCATAAGAAGATGAGTCCGATAATGGATTGTCATCTGCAAATGCTCTTGCTAGATCTTCATTTCCTTTAAAATATACAATCTTGAAATCTTCCCATGCTTCCTCAGCAGAAGTATAAATCAATTCCGCTACTTCTACTCGCTTGCCAATACTGGTACCAATTTCAAGTATTCTATCCTCTTCTAATCCATCGTCAAAAAATACAGTTATAGATATTAAAGCCTCTGCCTCTTTTAACATATGTTGCATATTTACAACAATGGCAAAAAACAAACCGAATAAAAAGATACATGCAGCCATCGTACTCATAGACGCCAAAGAAAACAAGAAATTTCTAAATATGTTTTTAATTCCTTGTTTAAAACTATAAAAAATGGTATTAATTCTCATAGTGATATCCACCTTTTTGTTTATCGCTGGTAATCACGCCTTTATGCATAGTAATTACACGTTTTTTCATGGCATCCACAATTTCTCTATTATGGGTTACTACCAGTACGGTCGTACCTCTCTTATTAACCTCTTCTAAAAGGCGCATAATTTCCCATGAATTTTTTGGATCCAAATTTCCAGTAGGTTCATCTGCTAATAAAATGGAGGGATTATTCACTAAAGCCCTCGCTAAAGCCACTCTCTGTTGTTCACCACCAGAAAGTTGTCTTGGCAAAGCTTTATATTTCTCAGCAAGTCCAACCAAGGATAACATCGATGGAACCTGTCTGCGAATCGACCTATTTGGGGTACCTACTACCCTTTGTGCAAAAGCAATATTCTCATACACATTTCTATCTTTCAATAATCTAAAGTCCTGAAACACAACTCCCAAATCACGTCGGAATTTAGGTATCTGTCTTCTTCTCATTTTGCCCAATAACTTGTTATTTATATAAATTTTTCCTTCTGTCGGCTCTAACTCTTTTAAAATCAATTTTATAAGAGTCGATTTTCCGGAACCACTATTTCCAACCACAAAAACAAATTCTCCTTTTTCAATACGCAAGTCAACACCATTTAATGCTGGTGCACCTGTTGAATAAGATTTGCTTACATTTTCAAAAACAATCATTATTTCCTCTCCATAATAGCACTATACAACTATATACAATGGATAAAATCCATTGTATATAGCGATAAATTAACTAGACTCTAAAACTAATCCTAATTTAATATTCAAAATTCTCCATATACTTCATATACTTTACAACCATTAATGCAATCTTAAAGGTAATTGCATCTTCAAATACTCTTAAATCTAAGCCTGTGCTTTTCTGTAATTTATCCAAACGATAAACTAATGTGTTTCTATGAATATATAATTGTCTTGATGTTTCAGACACGTTCAAGCTGTTTTCGAAAAACTTATTAATCGTAGATAGTGTTTCTTCATCAAATTCATCTGGTGATTTTCCACCAAAGATTTCTTTAATAAACATCTTACATAGAGGAATTGGTAATTGATAAATCAAACGTCCTATACCCAAATTATTATATGCAATAACATTTCTTGTACTATAGAATATTTTTCCTACATCTAAAGCCATTTTTGCTTCTTTATAAGATTTAGATACTTCTTTCAGTCCATTTATAACAGTACCATAAGCAACATGAACTTTTGCCATTGCTTCTGTGTTCAACATATCTAAAATAACTTTAGCTGTCTTTTCCACATCATCGTAGTTTTCATTTGCTCTTAATTCTTTTACAAGAATAATGTTTTTCTCATCCACTGCAGTAATAAAATCTTTTGTCTTAGTGGAGAATAGACTTCTAACTGTTTCTAAAACATTACTATCTTTCTCATACTTTGTTTCAATAATATATACTACTCGTCTCACATCTACTTCAATGTGTAGTTTCTTTGCTCGATTATAAATGTCAACCAATAACAGGTTGTCCAAAAGCAAATTCTTAATAAAGTTATCTTTATCAAATCTCTCTTTATAAGCCACTAATAAATTTTGCACTTGGAAAGCTGCAATCTTACCAACCATGTAAACATCCTCTGTAGTCCCTTTGGCTAAAAGGATATACTCTAGTTGATTTTCATCAAAAACCTTAAAGAACTGAAATCCTTGAACAACTTGACTTTCCGCTGGTGAATCGGCAAAAGTCAATACAGCGCTTTCGTTTTCTTCAGCTTCTGGAAATGTAGTTGCCAATACAATACCTTCTGTGTCAATTACACACAAATCAATACGTGCGATCGATTTTAATCCCTCTATGGTACTTTGTAGAATTTGATTTGAAATCATTCCTTTTCACTCCCTACCGTTTTTTTCACATATAATACATTCTTATATATTATAGCATATTTTGAAAAAATAAAAGAGGAAATACATAAACTTTATGTATTTCCTCCTATTTTTTTTACTTTTTCATATTATTACTAGTTTTTTCCTGATTTTATGCCAATTTTGTACATAAATCCAGTTTCAGACCCACTTTTATGAATTAGTTAAATACTACTTGTTGTGTATCTTTGTCAAATACATGTAATTTTGTTAAATCCATAGCAAATTTAATTATATCTCCAGGTCTAGCTGTAGTACGAGGATTTACTCTTGCTGTACAACTTGAACCAGCAACATCATAGTATAAGTAAACTTCAGCACCAAGTAATTCATAAACCTTAACAGTTGCTTCAAATACACTTCCTGGTGAAGATTCAATGAAGATTTCTTGATCATGTACATCTTCAGGACGAATTCCAAGAACTACTGTTTTATCAATATAGTTTCCATCAATTAATTTTTTACCTTGAGCTTCTGTAAGTTTAATTGAATGTTCACCGAATTTTAATTTAACATCATTACCTTCTCTAACAACTGTAGAATCAACTAAGTTCATCTGAGGAGAACCAATAAATCCTGCTACAAATAGATTTTGTGGCTTGTCATATAGATTTTGAGGAGAATCAACTTGTTGAACAAGACCATCTTTCATAACTACGATTCTTGTACCAAGTGTCATAGCCTCTGTCTGATCATGTGTTACGTAAATAATAGTTGTCTCAAGTCTATGATGTAATTTAGAAATTTCGATACGCATTTGTACACGAAGTTTTGCATCTAAGTTTGATAGAGGCTCATCCATAAGGAATACTTTAGGATCACGTACGATAGCACGACCCATAGCAACACGTTGTCTTTGTCCACCAGATAATGCCTTT
>CAYYVJ010000034.1:17719-19638 GCA_964475115.1 uncultured Lachnospiraceae bacterium | reverse complement strand
ATGCCAGGTATTTTACTTTAACTGGAATAAGAAAATAAATCATAAACTGAACATCTGGATAAACAGCAGCAAATGCAAAGAATAGCGAAAAGTTCAAATAAGTAGTGTCTAAAAGATAAACCTGCCCAACACCTGTAGCAAAATATGTTATTAAATAAACAAGAATTGCTCCTAATACATGTCCTAAAACACCTGTAATAAAATACAAGTTAAATCGAAACGCACCCCACGCACGTTCTAGATTTGTACCTATCATATAATATAAATACAAAGCAAACACTACAAATATAATACTATTACTAGGTGGTTGCATCATAAAAGTTATGATTCTCCAAACCTGTCCATGTAGAATCGCTTCTGCATCCAAAGATAAAAACTTGGAGTAAATTCTTGGATCCACAATGTTTATTACGAATCCAATCCCATACAAAATAATAATGTAATACATTAGGTTAGGGATAGCATATTTTCCAAACTTTCTTTCCAGTTTATTTAAAAATTTCATTCAAAAACCTCACTTTAGAATAAATCTTTTTTTGCTAAAACAAATGCAACCACTGAAGAAATAACAATCGCAATCAAAATCACAATCCAAAAACCATAAGGACTTGATGCAAAAGGTACTCCAGCCGAATTAACATTCATACCATAAAAACCTGAAATCATATTTGGAACAGATAATACAATTGTAACAACCGCAAGATATTTCATTACTATATTTAAGTTATTTGATATTACAGATGCAAAAGCATCCATGGTACCACTTAAAATACCACTATAGATTGCAGCCATTTCGATAGCCTGCTTATTTTCTATGATAACATCTTCTAGTAACTCTTCGTCTTGTGGATATTGTTTTATCTTATCATTCTTTAACAATTTTTCAAATACAACCTCATTTGATCTTAAGGATGTATTAAAATAAACTAAAGATTTGGATAATTCCAAAAGTTCTATTACTTCTTTATTTTTTGTTGAAGCGTGTAACTTACGTTCTATAATTTCACTTGTCTTATCTATTACTCTTAGGTAATTTAAAAACATGGAAGCGTTTTTGTACAAAATCTGGAGTATAAAACGAGTTTTCTTTCCCGTATGGAAGTCTCTAATACGTCCATCCATAAACGCCTTTAATATAGGGGTATCTTCTAAACATATGGTAAAAATATGAGTTTCTGATATAATGATTCCCAAAGGAATCGTTACATACCAATCCTTACCATTTCTTTCTTCAATTGTTGGTATATCTACCAAAATCAACGTATAATCCTTCTCTACCTCTACACGTGAACGTTCTTCCTCATCCAAAGATGCTTTTAAATGGTCGATATCGATTTGATAAATATCGGCGATTTCTAAAATTTCTGTTGCAGTTGGATTTGTTAGAGCAACCCAACATCCCTCTGTAATGAAATCCTCTTGTTGAATTCTTCCATCAATTGTTTTGAAAATTTTTATCATGTCTGCTCCTTTCACTGCTCTGCAAAAAAGCAATGAAAGTTCACCGCCTAATTACAAAAGCATTTACCATTATTAACTTGTATTCTCTTTTGCGTACTACTCGGTCCGCTTTCCATAAATCCTTTTTCCTCTCTTTTGATCTAGACTTTCTCATAAATAGAGCCTTCACAACTAGTGAAAGCTCTAACCATATTATCTTTGTTGCTTCCTTATTATAAATTCTATCTTAGTATTTGTCAAACAGTTTGTTATTTCGGATTTCTATTACTATTATTTCTGTTAACGCCATTTCTATTATTGTTATTTGTGTTATTGTCATTTGAGTTTTGATTCATATTCGATTTTTCATATACACATTCCAAAAATTGTTCCATGGTTATTCCGAGTTTTTCAATTACTATATTTAGTGGCTCTTCTTCTGAAAATTCTTGTGGTGTTTGCATACCTTCCATTGGCAT
>CAYYVJ010000034.1:0-17619 GCA_964475115.1 uncultured Lachnospiraceae bacterium | reverse complement strand
GGCATTCCTTCCATTGGCATTCCATTGAACGGCATATCTCCAATAGGTATCCGAATTATTTCAGGTATTTCTTCTTCTAAATCAAAATTGGGCTGACTCCCCATAATAGGTATACACAGTTCATCATTTACTTGTAAATTATATACATTTACATAAGGATTCGCACGCATAATATCTGATACAGAAACTTGATATCTTCTTCCTAAATTATAAAGTGTATCGCCTGGTTCAATTATATGAAGGATACCCATACATCTGCTAAAACACCGATCGCAATATATGCCCCTATTACTTTGGTTTCTATTACTTTGGTTCATGTTGTTGTCCATGTCCTCGCTCCTAACATTTTCTTCTTTTATATTATATTCAGCCTCTCTTGCCTTGTTACAATGACCTATGATTTGAATGCTTTTCTCCATTTTTCTACTGAATTTTACATTTTATTCACTTTTCCTTTATTTTGTATTTCTTGTATTTTATTATTCTTTGTACTATAATAATATAGTCTGTTTTAAAGTGACATATACATAATTAATGACTAGTTATAGTTCACAAAGGAGGTTATGCGCATTATCGCGTAAATATAAATATATGAATAATACATATTATATTTTAGGAATTGATGTAGGTTCAACTACAGTAAAGGTTGCTATATTAGATAACACTCATACTATTGTTTTTTCAGATTATGTAAGGCATTATGCAAACATACAAGGTTCGATTGAAGAACTCATCCAAAAAGCCAATAAAGAATTAGGTGAAATCACATTAGCAGCAATGATTACAGGATCCGGCGGGCTTTCTTTATCCAAACATTTAAATATTCCTTTTATACAAGAGGTAGTTGCAGTATCAACTGCTTTAAATGATTATGCTCCCCAAACAGATGTAGCAATTGAGTTGGGTGGTGAAGATGCGAAGATTATTTACTTTACTGGTGGCATCGACCAACGAATGAATGGTATTTGTGCAGGCGGTACCGGTTCTTTTATTGACCAAATGGCTTCACTACTGCAAACAGATGCAGTTGGTCTAAATGAATATGCAAAAGATTACAAAGCTATTTATCCAATTGCAGCAAGATGTGGAGTGTTTGCCAAATCCGATGTTCAACCTTTAATAAACGAAGGCGCTACCAAAGAAGATTTATCTGCTTCTATCTTTCAGGCAGTTGTAAATCAAACAATTAGTGGCCTTGCTTGTGGAAAGCCTATACGTGGAAATGTAGCATTTCTAGGTGGTCCTCTTCACTTTTTATCTGAACTCAAAAACACTTTTATCCGAACTTTAAAGCTAACAGATGATCAAGTCATCGCTCCAGAGCATTCTCATCTTTTTGCTGCCGTTGGTGCTGGACTTAATCATAAACCTGAAAACTTAATGTCCATATCAGAATTATTAAAACGCTTAGGCTCAAATTTAAAAATGCCTTTTGAAGTAAAGCGTATGGAAGCACTTTTCAAAAATGAAGCTGACTACCAAGAATTTTCTGAAAGGCATAATAAACATAGCGTTATCACTGGAGATTTGGCAACTTATGAAGGTGATTGTTTCTTAGGAATTGATGCTGGATCTACCACTACTAAAGTTGCTTTAGTTGGAGAAGATGGAGCCTTACTCTACTCTTTCTATAGTAGTAATAATGGTAGCCCAATTGAAACCACCATGAAAGCAATCAAAGAAATCTACGCAAAACTTCCTTCTAGTGCTTCTATTGTATACTCTTGCTCTACTGGTTATGGAGAAGCATTAGTTAAATCCGCCTTAATGCTAGACGAAGGAGAAGTGGAAACAGTTGCCCATTACTATGCCGCTGCTTTCTTTGATCCTGAAGTAGATTGTATCTTGGATATTGGTGGACAGGATATGAAATGCATTAAAATAAAGAACCAAACCGTAGACAGCGTTCAACTAAACGAGGCATGTTCTTCTGGTTGTGGTTCCTTTATTGAGACCTTTGCAAAGTCTTTAAACTATTCTGTTGAAGATTTTGCAAAAGCCGCTCTATTTGCTGAAAATCCCATTGATCTAGGTAGTAGATGTACTGTATTTATGAATTCAAATGTAAAACAAGCGCAAAAGGAAGGAGCAACGGTATCTGATATTTCTGCAGGTCTTGCATACTCTGTTATAAAAAATGCCTTGTTTAAAGTTATAAAAATTACTGACCCAAAAGATTTAGGCCATAAAGTAGTTGTACAAGGCGGAACTTTTTATAATGATGCTGTTTTGAGAAGCTTTGAAAAGATATCAGGTTGTGAAGCTGTCCGTCCAGATATCGCAGGTATTATGGGAGCTTTTGGTGCAGCTTTACTTGCTAGAGAACGCTATGATTCTTCAAAGGAAACTACTATGCTTCCTCTTGAAAAAATCAAAACACTTACCTTCACAACAAATATGGCTAGGTGTAAAGGTTGTACAAATAATTGTCTATTAACCATTAACCGTTTCACCGGCGGTCGTCAATTTGTTTCAGGAAATCGTTGTGAACGAGGTGTTGGTAAAGAAAAAAATAAAGAAAACATTCCAAATCTTTTTGAATATAAGAATAAGCGTATTTTTGGTTATGAAGCTTTAACTGAGGATGTAGCTTATCGAGGTACCGTTGGTATCCCAAGGGTTTTAAATATGTATGAGAATTATCCGTTTTGGGCTGTCTTCTTTAAAAGACTTGGATATAGAGTAGTTCTTTCACCTAAATCTACACATAAGATTTACGAACTGGGTATAGAATCTATCCCAAGTGAATCTGAATGCTATCCTGCCAAACTAGCACATGGCCATGTTACCTGGTTAATTAAACAAGGGCTTAATTTCATCTTCTATCCATGTATCCCATATGAAAGGGATGAAATGCCAGATACAAATAACCACTTTAATTGTCCAATTGTTACTTCTTACGCTGAAAATATAAAAAATAATATTGAAGAAATAAAGACAAATAAAGTCAACTTTATGAATCCATTCCTTGCTTTTACAAACAAAGATGTTCTAGTTGATCAACTAGTAAAAGTATTTGATCAATCTTTTCATATCTCTGCCGACGAAATTAAATCTGCAGGCGATGCTGCTTGGGATGAATTACTAAAATCAAGAACTGATATAATGGAAAAAGGCGAAGAAGTTATCGCTTATCTGAAAGAAACAGGTAAGAGAGGAATTGTACTTGCAGGTCGTCCTTACCATATAGATGCTGAAATTCATCATGGGATACCAGAGCTTATTAACTCATATGGCTTAGCTGTCCTAACAGAAGATTCTATCTCCCACCTTGTACCTGTGGAGCGTCCTCTTATTGTAATGGATCAGTGGATGTATCATTCTAGACTTTATGCCGCTGCAAACTTTGTAAAAACGCAAGACAATTTAGATTTAGTTCAATTAAATTCATTTGGATGTGGACTTGATGCTGTTACAACAGATGCAGTAAGTGATATTCTTTCAAAGTCAGGAAAGATCTATACTGTCTTGAAAATTGATGAAGTAAATAATTTAGGTGCAGTAAGAATCCGAATACGTTCTCTTCTTTCTGCTTTAAAAGTCAGAGAACAAAAAGCATATGAAAGAAAAATAGTATCTTCTTCTTATCAACGTATAGAATTTACCAAGGAAATGAAAAAAGATTATACTATTCTCTGTCCTCAAATGTCGCCTATCCATTTTGAATTATTAGAACCTGCTCTAAACTCTTGCGGTTATAACTTCAAAATCTTAGGAAGTTCAGATAATAAAAACTCTGTCGATATTGGATTGAAATATGTAAATAACGATGCTTGTTATCCTTCCGTTATCGTCGTCGGGCAAATTATGGAAGCCTTACTATCAGGTGAATATGATCTAAATAAAACTGCGGTTGTAATTTCTCAAACAGGTGGAGGATGTCGTGCATCAAATTACATAGGATTTATACGACGTGCACTTGAAAAAGCGGGTATGCCTATGATTCCTGTTCTATCCTTAAATGCTAGTGGAATTGAAACAAATGAAGGCTTTACTTATACCATACCTTTATTGAAAAAGGCTATGCAAGCTGTAGTATATGGTGATATTTTTATGCGTGTTCTATACCGTACAAGGCCATACGAAGTTGTATCTAGATCGGCCAATGAACTGCATGATACTTGGAGAAAAAAATGTATTATTTCTCTTAGCAAAAAGAATTCTTCCATGAGGGAATTCCACCACAATGTACGTGGAATTATAAGAGATTTTGACCACTTATTAATTCAAGATATCAAAAAGCCACAAGTAGGTATTGTCGGAGAAATCTTAGTCAAATTTTTACCTGCTGCAAACAATAATTTAGTTGATTTATTGGAGGAAGAAGGTGCTGAAGCAGTTATGCCTGATTTACTCGACTTTTTACTATATTGTTTTTATAATTCTAATTTCAAAGCTGAAAAACTTGGAGGAAACAAAAAGACAGCATATTTTTGTAATATAGCGATTTCACTTTTAGAATATTTTAGAAAAGTTGCAAGAAAAGAATTTGAAAAAAGCTCACGCTTTATTCCTCCTGCATACATCAAGGATTTAGCACGTTATGCAGAACCTATTGTATCATTAGGTAATCAAACTGGCGAGGGATGGTTCTTAACAGGTGAAATGCTTGAACTAATACATAGTGGAACCACTAATATTGTCTGTGCACAACCTTTTGGGTGTTTGCCTAATCACGTAGTTGGAAAAGGTGTCATCAAAGAATTACGCCACCAATATCCACTTTCAAATATTGTTGCCATTGATTATGATCCTGGAGCAAGCGAAGTAAATCAGCTAAACCGAATTAAATTAATGCTTTCAACAGCACAAAAAAACTTAAATAAAGTATAATAGAAAAGCTTGCCGAGTTGGCAAGCTTTTCTATTTGTTTTCTATTTATTTTCAATTTGCCAATCAATTGGCTCAATTCCATTTTCTTTTAAAAACTCATTTGCTTTGCTAAAATGCTTACATCCAAAAAAACCTCTAAAGGAAGATAGCGGGCTAGGATGTGGTGCAGTCAAAATCAAATGTTTTGGATTTGATAACATTGAAATTTTAGACTGAGCAGGTCGACCCCAAAGCATATATACAATCGGTCTATCTTGTTCATTCACTGCCTTTAGAATTGCATCTGTGAATTCTTCCCATCCTTTTCCCTGATGAGAATTTACTTCATGCGCCCTTACTGTAAGTACTGTATTAAGTAATAGTACTCCTTGCTCTGCCCATTTTTTCAAATATCCATTATTAGGAGTATAGCAACCACAATCATCTTCTAACTCTTTATATATATTTCTTAAAGAAGGCGGAATCTTTTGTTGCTCTGGTAAAACTGAAAAGCTTAAACCATGAGCCTGTAAAGGATTATGATATGGGTCTTGACCAAGTAATAGTACTTTGACTTTACTAAGTGGCGTAAGATGAAACGCATTAAAAACATCGTTTAAGGGTGGATAGACAACAGTTTTACTATACTCATTTTCTATATAGTCGGATAATTCCTCATAGTATGGTTTCGTAAACTCACTTTGAAACAAATCTAACCAATCCTTATCAATCTCTAACATAACATACCTCTAATTATATCCTAAATAAGAATTCAATTGTTTCGTATACTCAGATAAATCAGTAAGCAAATTCAACTCTCTTGCTTCTTCATCACTTAAACCAAAGTCTTCTACTAACGCGTTGGATATATTAGAATAAACAACTTCCATATCAGTAGATACTCCTAAAGACTCAGCTTCTGTTTTGTATTTATCATAACGATTTACCCCTTTTATTAATGAATTTAAAGCTTCCTGTTCCATACCTAAATCCATATAGTTTTCAAAAGACAAATATTGCTTCTCAACATACATAACCGTCATTATTTGTCTATAGAATGTTTCATCTTCTCCTCTTGGGGTAAGTCCTGCAACTTTTTCATATGCCAATTCATATTTTTGATTGAAAAAATTATCTTTTGCTGAATTAAAACTAAAATTATACGAATAGGCGTTGGTGCCCACTATAATTATAATTACAATACCAGCGACCAAAGTCAACATGAATCCCATGAACACAGGTGTCACACGTACTTTTTCTTCGGGTTCTTTAGGAAGCTCTGCTTTCTTTGCTTTTTTCAATTTTTCTAATGTTTGTAATCTTGCTTCATTTCTTTTCTTTCTTGATTCTTTTCTTGCTTCTTTCTTTTCGGCTTTTTCTTTTAGAACTTTTGTTTTTTTCTCTTTTTTCTGAGATACTTTTTCTAATTCCTTTAGAATTCTTTCATTCTCATCTATTTCCTCTTGTTCCACATCAATTTTTTGAAAGAATATATCTTTTATTTTATCTAAAATTTTAATATTTTCTTTCTTTTTTTTACTCTTTTTCTGCTCTTCTTTTTTCTCTAAAACTTCGAATTCTTCTAGTATATTACTATACTGTAAATCTTCACCGATAAGTATTTCTTCCTCTTCTTCTAAATGAAAAATATCTTCAGGCGAATTTTCAAACTCATCCACAGAATCATCAATAGATTCATCTGCCAAATTTTCCGAAAAATCTTTTTCATCTACAAACTGCTCATCTTCTGCATTCATTCCATTTAACAAATTCAAAAGTTCACTTATTTCATCTTTTTCAGTTTGGTTATCATTATCTTCATAATTACCTGTAAATAATTTATCCACAATATTCTCCTTTGATCCCTCTAATAATCTTTATACTAAATCTGGACTTATATCAGAAATAATTTTTCCGTAATCTAAAATAATAATTAATTCCTCTTTTATCTTCACTATTCCTGTAGCTAAGGAAGAAGTTTCATTCTTAATGGTTTTATCAGGTATCATAATGTCTTTTTGCATAACTCTATGTATTCCACCAAGACTATGTACACGAAAAGCGATATTTAATTCATTTAAGTTAGTTATAATCAACATATCCTTTTCTATATTAGCTGATTGGGGTAAGTTAAGAGCCTTTGCCAAATTGACTAATGTAATAATGATATCTCTTGGCATAAAAACACCTTCAATATAAGGATGTGCATTAGGAATCATCGTAACTTCTTCGTTACGTATAATTTCTCTAACTTTATCTACATTAATTCCATAACTCTTGTTATCAATTTGAAAAACAAGTAACTCTATCTCTTCTGTTCCATTTTCTAATACTACATTGTTATCCATATATTCCTCCATTTTTCTTTTGTACATTTATTATTTAAGGCTAATAGGTAATGATTCATCTGCATCTTTAATATTCAATGTCATTGAAGATATGGAGTCTTCATTCTCATATCTATCAGGAATCTGGAAAATAAGAACAAGTTCTTTTACTGAATGTGCTTCGATCTCTTCTTTATAAGAAGATAAATCATTCAAAAGCATAGTCAACTGAGAATTCACTTTCACCTCGCCGTTAAGTAGCAAATTATAAGATAAGCCTTTTGATAACATATCTTCTTTCATTCCTTCATCTGTTGGATTTTCTAATGTAAATTCTAACACAAGCAATTTATAGCCTTCTACTGCTTTCATTGAAAAAAACACTTCATCCTCTGTCCCAGATGCTTCTGGATAAGTATCTGAAATAAAATATCCTTCAAAATTTGCTATAAGCTTTTCTGTCCTTAACGCCTCATTAAGAGATGCTTCTAAATCTACCGTGGTTTCCACTTCGATGCTAACAACATCTGTTATTAAGGTTTCTTCTTCATTTTCTTCTAAAACAGACTCCGTCTCTACTTCTACCACATTTACTAATCTATTATCATAATTCTTATCATACTTTAATAAAACTCCTGCGGCGTACTCACCAATTATATCATTCTCTCTGGATGTTAAAGTAATATTTCCAAAACTACCGCATCCCGTTAATGTTACCATTATAATAATTAGAATACAAGCTCTCATTTTCAATTTATAATCCTCCCACTTTATTACAATTTTCAATTCCTATCTTATCATTTATTTCCTTCTTCAACAACCTTTTTTTGACAAGCTTCTGTTTTACAATCTAATTCAAACCAAAATTCTACACCATTATCATGATTTTTCACACCATAGCCTTTATTCATGGATTCCATAATTGCCTTTACAATAGATAATCCAATACCACTACCACCGTATTCCCTCGTTCTTGCTTTATCCACTTTATAAAATTTTTGCCATATTTTATCGATATCTTCTTCCGGAATTCTATCACCAGAATTGTATACAGATACTCTAATAATAGCATCTTCTTTTGTAACTCCTATTTTTATCTGATTTTCGTTATCTACATGATTTAATGCATTGCTTATATAATTTACCACAACTTCTTCAATCTGGTATTCGTCTCCCCATACATATATCGGCATCTTTTCATCAAAAAACACCTTTACACCCTTTTGTTTTATCAAAATATCTGATGAACATATTACCCCACGTATCAGTTCTACGATATCAAAACGAACCATTGACACCATTTCATTTCCAAATTCAATTTGATTTAAGGTTAATAGTTTTTTTACTAACATATTCATTTTATTCGCTTCATCAATAATTACATCACAATAAAAATCTCGATCCTCTGTATTATCATTAATACCTTCCTTTAATCCTTCGGCATAGCCTTGTATTAATGCAATAGGAGTCTTTAATTCATGAGACACATTTGAAAGAAATTCTGTTCTCATTTCATCTACTTGGATTTTCTTCTTTATATCTTTTTCAAGCTCAATATTTGCAGATTTTAACTCTGAAATAGTAGATTCCAGTTTTTCAGATAAACGATTCATACTATTTCCAAGCACACTTATTTCATCATTATCCTTACCTGTATAACGAACATCAAAGTCTAATTCTGACATTTTTTCTGAAATATCAGCAAGCTGTAAAATGGGTCTTGTAAATCTCTTACTCACAAAAAACATAATTGCTATGCTTAATAAAATCACTACCATTCCAACATATGCCATAAAACGATTGGATATAGCAACACTCTCCCTAATACTCTCCACGGGAGTTCTAAGGAGGACATATGAGTTCTCTGCTTCAATATACCCCCACAATTCGATATAAGCGGTATGATATCTTTCATCACTACTTTGAAGCAACATATAGGAATCTGTGTTTTTAATAATAGCAGCATCATTTTTTTGCACACCTAAAAGATAAGGTAATAAAATATTCTTTAAGGTATCAAAATCCTTTACATTATAATAAATAGCCCTCAAACCATTGTCCACTATAATATATGTAATATTATAATTTTCTCCCATTTGTTCCATCTCTAAGCTAATTTCGTCTTTACTTAAGGAAGAATCTTCAAATAAATGATTCATTTTTAGATATGCATTCTCTAATGCACTTTGCTTATTCTTTAGATAATAGCCTTGTAAAAAAGTATTATTTATAAACCAGCTCGCACCAATTGTACCTGCTGTCAATACGATTAATAATAAAATTAATTTTACACGAATTGAAATTTTCATTCATTTACCTCAAACTTATATCCCATTCCCCAAATAGTTTTTATATAATCAGCTTTATCACCAAGTTTATTTCTTAATTTTTTTACATGTGTGTCAATCGTTCTAGCATCTCCAAAATAATCATAGTTCCATACACTATTTAATATTTTCTCTCTAGACAAGGCTATCCCTTGGTTTTCTACAAAATAGGTCAAGAGTTCAAATTCTTTAAAACTCAAATCAATATCTATTCCAGCAATCTTAACTAGATGTGCTACTTTGTTTATTTCAATACTTCCCGCTGATAATATATCATTTTTATCTATATTTTTTGTTCTTCTCAAAAGAGCTTCAACACGAGCAACTAGGATTTTGGGACTAAAGGGCTTTGAGATATACTCATCCACACCTAATTCAAAACCTAGCAATTCATCTCGTTCCTCTCCCTTTGCAGTCAACATAACAATCGGTACCTTCGAGAATTTACGGATCTCCCTGCACACTTCCCAACCATCCATTTTGGGCATCATAACATCTAATAAAACTAAGGAAATATCCTTTTGAGAAAAAAAGAGATCAATTGCTTCTTCCCCATCCACAGCTTCTAAAACCTCAAATTCTTTCTTCACTAGGAAATCCTTCACTAATTTTCTCATTCTACTTTCATCATCTACTACTAAAATTTTCAAATTTTCCATAGCTACCTCCCATTAAATGTAAGTAATTTATTATTTTTAGTATAACAAGTGTCTATGTTTATTTTGTGAAAAATAATTCAGAGAAATTATCTATTAATAAAAAAAGTCTCAAGGTATGTATCATCCTTAAGACTTATCTCAATACTATGGAGCTGAGGGGAATCGAACCCCTGTCCGAAAACCCATCCATTAAGCTTCTTCCATCATAGTCATTATTTTATGTCTATCCTAAGATAGACTTTTCCCTCTGCCAAACGCCTAATGACAGGCTTATGGTTTCAGTAGCTTCATAATACGCCCACATACTCAAAGCTTTGTATATGTCGTTTCCCACAAAATCGATGCCTGGTTCTTAAAGTGTAGGTGCTTTAAGTCAGACAGCTGCCATTAGGCAGCGTACGCTAAATTATCGTCTGCGTTTAAATTTAAGTTCGGTTTACTAATGCGGTACCGCCCGCAGATGGCTTCCTTAATTTCAAAATCCCCGTCGAAACCAAGACAACCCCGTTGAAATGGTTTTACAAACGATCTAATTTAATTATAATCATTCTATGCTCATCCGTCAAGTTTTACACAAAATTTTCATAATCTTATAAATTTTTTATTTTAAATTCTTTTTCAGCTTCTCTTTTTTGATCCTTTTTTGCAATGTCTTGGCGCTTGTCATATAGTTTTTTACCTTTTGCCAACCCTATTTCAATTTTCATCAAATTACCTTTTATATATACCTTAAGAGGAACAATAGTATAACCTTTTTCTGCTATTTGCCCTCTCATTTTGTTAATCTCATAATTATGCAGTAATAATTTTTTTACTCGTAAAGGATCTTTATTGAAAATATTTCCTTTTTCATATGGACTAATATGCATACCATAAATAAAGACTTCATTTCCTTCAACACGAATAAAAGATTCTTTAATACTACATTTCCCCATTCTTAATGACTTTACTTCAGTTCCATGTAAAACCAAACCAGCTTCATAGGTATCTTCAATAAAATATTCATGGTATGCTTTTTTATTGTTCGCTATTAATTTCATGTTCTCTTTCGCCATAATTTATAATACCCTCTTCCTCTTCGTAGCTTTCCACTGGCTCAAAATCAATGGTTCGTTGAATCTTGTCTGCAGCAGTAACTACAATCTTAATCTTTTCTCCCAATTTATATACTTTGCGAGTTTTCTCGCCTATCATCTCATATTTTTCATCATCATAAAAATAATAATCATCTTTTAATGATGTCACATGTATCATACCTTCTACGGTATTTGGTAATTCCACATACATGCCATAATTGGTGATTCCAGAAATAATACCCTCATACTCCTGACCAATACGTTTCGACATATATTCTACTTTCTTTAGTTTTTCTGTGTCTCTCTCCGCCTCATCTGCACGTCTTTCTGTAAGACTTGAACGCGTTGCAACTTCCGTAAGGATTTTTTCATAATGTCTAACTCTTTTTTCACTTATTCCACCACGTAAGTTTTCTTTTATAATCCTATGAATTTGTAAATCAGGATATCTTCTAATTGGTGATGTGAAATGGCAATAATATTTTGATGATAGGCCAAAGTGTCCTGAATTCACTGTCGTATATTTTGCTTGCTTCATAGAACGAAGGGTAAGCCTACTAATCAATGCCTCCTCTGGAGAGTCTTCAATTCTAGCTAGTAACTTTTGAAGTTCTTTTGGATGAATCCCTTCTTTTGCATTCTTAATTCCATAACCAAAATTATTTATAAATATTTCAAGTGCCTGGATTTTTTCAGCATCTGGTGTATCATGAGTACGATATACAAAAGGTAACTCTTGCCAGAAAAAGTCTTCCGCAATTGCCTCATTGGTTACAATCATAAAGTCTTCAATAATTTTTGTAGCGCTATTTCTTTCATATGGCTTTATATCAACTGGCTTTCCTTTTTCATCCAAAATTATCTTTGTCTCAGGAAAATCAAAATCAATAGAGCCTCTTTGCTTCCTTTTCTCACGAAAAATATCTGCTAATTCTTTCATATTTTCAAACATCGGAACTAATTCCGAATATTCTTTTATTTCTTCTTCATCCTTATCTTCGAGAATTTTCTTTACACTTGTATAGCTCATTCTACGATTCACATTAACAATTGTTTCTGCCACCTTATATTCAATGACATTTCCCTTCAAGTCTATTTCCATAATACAACTTAAAGCCAATCGATCAACGCCAGAATTCAAAGAACAAATACCGTTGGAAAGTTTATGTGGAAGCATGGGAATAACACGATCCACTAAGTAAACACTTGTTCCGCGCTTTAGCGCTTCCTCGTCAAGTGGACTTCCTTCTGTAACATAATGAGTTACGTCTGCAATATGAACACCTAATATATAACGCTCTTTTTCTCTTGTCAAGGTAATCGCATCATCCAAATCTTTTGCATCTTCGCCATCTATGGTTACCATTTGCCAATCTCTAATATCCATTCTGCCAGCCATATCCTCATTAGAAACTTCATTCGGAATGGTCTCGATTTGCTTCAATACCTTATCTGGAAAGTCTACAGGTATATCATATGCTTTTACAATTGACATAATGTCTGTACCAGGATCATTAATATGGCCAATAATCTCCGTTACAATTCCTTCAGGCTTTTTTGTCTTACTTCCATAATCGGTTATTTTCACAACCACTTTGTGTCCTGTTACCGCACCCTTGGAACGTTCAATTGGGACATAGATATCCTTTGAAAACTTCAAGTTATCGGAAATAACAAAACCAAAATTTTTACTTTTTTGGTATATGCCTACGATTTCTGTAATTCCACGAGAAATAATCTTAACTACTTCTCCTTCTCTTCGTTTTCCACCTGATTCTGGTAATATAATAATCTGAACCGTATCTTTATTTAAGGCTCCATTTACACTACTTTCTTTAATAAAAACATCTTCTTCTTCGCCTTCTATAGATACAAAACCAAAACCTCTAGTAGTAGCTTCAAATGTTCCAACCAATGCTGCTTCAACTGATTTTGTATATTTTCCTTTTCTAGACAAATTCAGTTTACCAGTAGCAACCAATCCATTCAAAACCATTTTAAACTCTTCTCTATCTTTGCGAGGAACTTGCAATATCATTGCCAGCTCCTTTACTTTCATAGGAACATAATTTGGGTCATTTACTATATCTATAATAATTTTCCTTTTATCATTTATCAATTCGTTACTCACACCCTCACTCCTTTTTCATATGGTAGCCATATCATGAATCAAAGATTCATGATCGACATTCGCAGAAATACCCTTGCAAGCAAGTATTTCTGCTTCATTGTATTATATCCATTTTATGCAAAAAAACACTCTATTACAAGAGTGTTTTTCTTTTTGGCTATTAAAAGTTCAAATTCAAAATTAAAGCAAATAAAACAAACGCGATTGCAAGAAACTTTGTGAATTTTGAAAGGGCACCTTCCATAGAACGTCCTTTGTTTTTTCCCCAATAAGATTCCGCTGCACCGCTAATTGCTCCTAAACCTGCTGATTTTCCTTCTTGAAGTAATACGATTACTACTAATCCTAAACAGATTAGAGCAAATATAACAGTTAAAATAATTCTCAATATATCCATACTACACCTCCTACAGTCAAACATTTTATATATTATCACAAATAGGATGTGTTTACAAGCACTTTTATACTTTTACTGTTATGCTTCTATGCTGCTATGCACTCCTATAACTTACACTAGATTGCTTTTATATACTTAGAAAGGATTATTAAATTTTGCTTCATCACCCAACTCGTCTTCGATTCTTAGCAGTTGGTTATATTTTTCGGTACGATCTGAACGACAAGGAGCACCTGTCTTTATTTGCCCTGAATTTACAGCTACTGCAATATCTGCAATTGTTGTATCAGATGTTTCTCCAGAACGATGGGAAATAATTGTGTTATATCCCGCTTTATGTGCCATTTCTATTGCATCAAAAGCTTCTGTTAAAGATCCGATTTGATTTACTTTAACCAATATTGCATTTGCGATACCTAAATCAATTCCTTTTTTAAGGCGTGCTGTATTCGTTACAAATAAATCATCACCTACTAACTGAATTCTCTTACCTAAGCGATCTGTTAACAGCTTCCAACCATCCCAATCATCTTCAAACAACCCGTCTTCAATAGATATAATCGGAAATTCATTTACAAGAGCTTCAAAGTAATCAACCATTTCTTCTGCTGTTCTTCTAACTTCTTTTCCTGACATCTTACTTTCACCTGGGAAATAATAAGTCTTGGTTTCTTCATCAAATAGTTCACTAGCTGCAGCATCTAAAGCAATTCTAACATCCTTGCCTGGTTCAAAACCAGCAGCTTTAATAGCTTCTACGATAAGTGCCAATACTTCCTGGGAAGAAGCTAAATCTGGTGCGAAACCACCTTCATCACCAACAGCTGTAGATAAACCTCTACCCTTTAAAATTTTCTTTAAAGTATGATAGATTTCAGCACACATACGAACACATTCTTTAAAGTTTTCTGCTCCTACCGGCATAATCATAAATTCTTGTAAATCTACTGTATTATCAGCATGTTCACCACCATTTAAGATATTCATCATAGGCACTGGAAGTCTCTTTCCATTAATTCCACCAAGATATTTATACAAAGGTAAATCTAAGGAATTAGCAGCAGCTTTTGCTATTGCCATAGATACTCCTAAAATTGCATTTGCGCCTAAATTAGCCTTATTATCTGTTCCATCCTCTTCTATCATTAAATTATCTAGATAAGTCTGGTCGTATACATTTTCTCCAACTAGCAAATCAGCCAAGTCTTCATTCACATTTTTAACAGCATTCTCTACACCAAGGCCTTTGTAACGGTCGCCACCATCTCTAAGCTCAACCGCTTCGAACTGACCAGTAGAAGCACCTGAAGGTACCGCAGCTCGTCCAACAGAACCATCTTCTAAGGTAACCTCTGCTTCTAAAGTAGGGTTTCCACGTGAATCAAGAATCTCCCTTGCATATACGTCTATTATCTCATTATAATTATTCATTAAATAACCTCCTTCGGGACTTTTCCCTTGCATTATTATATGGTAAAAATAAGTAATATAACTAATTTCTTAGCCTTAATTATAGCATGACCTATAGTTTAGAATCAATACTTTTTCCTTCCATAAATAATATAAATTTTTCTGTTATATTTGGATCGAATTTTTCTCCTGCATCCATATATAACTTGTTTAATGCAGTTTCTATATTAAGTCCATAGCCATGTGGCTTAGGATGCACATATTTTGTAAAAGTAGTCGCTATATGTAAAATTCTTGAAGATAATAAGATATCCGTTCCCTTTAATCCTTGAGGGTAACCGCTTCCATTCCAACACTCATGTGACTGTAATATAGTATTAGCAGCTGCAAAGCTTTCATCATAAAATTTTGCAATTCGATATCCTATCTCTGGATGCTTCTTAATTTCCATTATTTCATGCTCAGATAAACTATATTCTTCTAAGGTAACACCCTTAGGTGATATAACCATTCCAATATCTTGTATCCTAGCAGCCATAGATAAATCTGCAATCGAATAATAGTCTAGTTGCAGATAAAATGCAAATCCACGTATCACTTCGATCGTTTCTCTCACTAAACTTTCAGATAAACATTCTATATCATATAAAAATTCCTGTATCTTTACCAAGAGATTCTGATTACCCTTAATCAGTACTTTATCTTTATACATTTCATCTTCTGAAAGTGAAAGTCCATTATCAAGACTTTCTTCTTCAGAATCCACCTCATATACTCCAAATGCAATGGAAGGTGGCAAAATAACATTATTTTGTTTTGAACATTCCTCCTTAACGCGATTGCAGTATTCTTTTGCTTTTTCATACGTTGTATCAGGCATTAGAATATTGATTTCATCTCCGCCACAACGTCCAATAATATATTTATCCTTGGCCTCTCTACGCATAATATCTGCTATCGTTTTTATTAATAAATCTCCTTGTCCATGTCCAAAGATATCATTTGTCAATTTCAGATTATTAACATCTCCTGTTACGATTGTAATCGGATGTTGACGATTTTTCTCTAGTTCTTTCAACTTCTCCTCAAAATAATTGCGACTATAAACACCAGTTAATTTATCATAGATTGTGCTAGTTAATAATTCATTTCTTTCTATCATAAGGCTTGATACTAAAGTTGAAACTGATTTAATAAGTTCAATGTAATTGCTAAAGTGTACTTCATCCCTACAATTGTTCTGACAAATAATATAATGAACATCAAGCAAATCATTCACTTTTATTTTACTGCACATTTGTCCTGTAGCTGGACATTTCATAATATCGTTTTCTTTCATCTCATGAAGTAAATGTATAAAGACTTGCTTACATACTTTATTTTCTCCATCTTCTGATTTCAGTTCCTCAAAATAAACACAACACTTATCAGAACTTGCAATATATACGCCGTCATCTTTGATAAGATGAAAAGAAACACCTATCGTATGTGATGCTATGTTCATAATTTCTTGAATTTGACCTAGTTCTTCCCCAAAAACTTTCATAAAATATACCCCATCTTCGCCCTAATTATAAAACATAACTACATTTTAGCACCAAGTGTCAAATAATTCCACCCTTTTCACTAAATAGGCAAAAATAAGTAGGACAAAAGGCCTATGTGTAATATTCAATTATCACATAGGCCTCTTAATTATTAATTTATTCTTTATTTTCTAATCAACAAAGATTCTCCTGTCATTTCCTTTGGTTGCTCCATGCCCATCATTTCAATTAAAGTTGGAACGATATCGCATAAACGACCATCTTCTTTGAGAGTATAATCTTTATCATATTCCACTAAGATAAAAGGTACTGGATTTGTAGTATGTGCAGTAAAGTTTTCACCAGTCTCGTAATCCACCAACTGTTCTGCGTTACCATGATCTGCACATAAGAACATTTGACCACCCACTTCTTTTAATGCAGCAAGTGCACGTCCAACACACTCATCTACTGCTTCTACAGCAGCAATAGCCGCTTTTTGATCACCTGTATGCCCAACCATGTCTGGATTCGCAAAATTTATAATGATTACATCATAGTTATCACTTTTAATTGCACCCACAAGTTTATCACATACTTCATATGCACTCATTTCAGGTTTCATGTCATAGGTAGCTACCTTTGGAGAATTTACTAAAATGCGGTCTTCTCCTTCATTTGGTTTCTCTACGCCGCCATTAAAGAAAAATGTAACATGTGCATATTTTTCTGTCTCTGCAATTCTAGCTTGTTTTAGACTGTGGGCTGCAAGATATTCACCGAATGTATTCGTAACAGCATCCTTCGTAAAAGCAACTAGTTTATTTCCAATGGTAATATCATAATTTGTAAAACATACATAAGTTAATTCAAATCTCTTTACTCTAGCAAATCCTTTAAAATCATCATCACAAAATGTTCTTGTGATTTCTCTCGCTCGATCTGGTCTAAAGT
>CAYYVJ010000033.1:0-20263 GCA_964475115.1 uncultured Lachnospiraceae bacterium | reverse complement strand
ACGTATACAACTTCTGCTTTGATTCAGCAGGTGGTTGGAAATTAGGTTCTTGGTACTATGGAGCAGGTTTAACAATCTATGGTGATAGTCAAGTAGACTTTGCAGCTGGTGCTAACTGGAATAATGAAACAGGTATAGCTGTAACTAATTACTTAGTAGATTTAATAAGCAATCCTAAAACTGCATATGCTGATGATGTTTCTTTGTCAGAATTAACAGCAGATCATAGAATTGGTGCTTGGTTTGATGGTTCTTGGAATTATAACTTATACAAAGACGCTCTAGGTGATGATTTAGGTTTAGCTGTAATCCCTACCTTTAATCCAAATGGAAATGATTATCAATTAAAAGGCTTCTATGGTTCTAAAGCAATTGGTGTAAACTCTCATGCAAAAAATCCTGCTGTTGCAGTAGCTTTTGCAGCATATCTAGGTAGTGAAGAAATGCAAATTCAACGTTTTGAAGAAAGTGGTCAGGTTCCTACAAATCTTGTAGCTGGTGAATCAGAAGCGGTTCAAGCAGATGAAGTTGCTAAAGTTATTGTAGAAGAGGCAAATATTGCATCTGTAATGCAACCTACTTCTAGTGAATTTAGTTCAAGATATTGGGCGAATGCAGGTGGTATTGCTACTGAAATTAGAAGTGGTGAGTTAAATAAAAATAACGTACAAGATAAAATGGATACATTTGTTGCTACTTTAGTAGTAGAGTAGAAAATGCGGGGAGGCTGCTAAAAGTAGCAGCTCCCCAATCCTATCATTGAAGAAAAGGAGTTAGACTATGGCCTATAAAAAGCAAAATAAATCAAAAATTAATACATCAAATTCTGATGTTGCTTTTAGAACTGCTTTTATTCAAGGGAATGGAGCTACGAAACTTTCTGCTGTAATATTTGGTTTTGGTAATATCCTTCATAAGCAGATTCTTCGCGGATTACTGATGCTGGCACTAGAAATTGCGTACATTTATTATATGATAACTTTTGGAATAAACGCAATTGGAGACTTTATTACATTAGGTACTAAAACCCAAGAAGAGGTTTTTAATGAAACCAAGCAGATTTATGAGTATGTAAAAGGTGATAATTCCATGCTGTTCCTACTCTATGGTGTTGTTACAGTATTTCTAACGCTTAGTTTTTTCTTGCTTTTAATTACTTCTGTAAAAAACGCATATGATACACAAAAAAGAGTGGAATTTGGTAAAAAGATCCCCAAATTTAAGGATGATTTGAATTCTTTAAAAGAAGAAAACTTACATAAATTATTACTATCTTTACCGGTTATGGGGATTCTTTCTTTTACAATTGTTCCCCTTGTATTTATGATTTTAATTGCTTTTACAAGTTATGATAAAAATCATCAGCCTCCAGGTAATTTGTTTGATTGGGTTGGACTAGATAATTTCATTGCAATGTTTCAAAAAGATGGAGTTTTATCTAATACATTTTGGCCTGTTCTTGGTTGGACAATTATTTGGGCAATTTTTGCAACATTTACTTGCTATATTTTAGGGATGCTTTTGGCAATTATAATTAATAGAGAAGGTACCCGTTTTAAAGGGTTCTGGAGATTTACATTTGTTTTATCAATTGCAATTCCACAATTTGTATCATTGCTTACGATGAGAACCATTTTTAATACCAATGGTCCGGCTAATGCATTGCTTCGTAATATAGGAATGATTGGTCCTAGAGAATCTATACCATTTTTCACAGATCCTACATTGGCTAAAGTAATGATTCTCCTTATTAATATATGGATTGGTGTTCCTTTTACAATGTTAACTACTACAGGTATTTTACAGAACATACCAAAAGAGTTATATGAGGCGGCAAAAGTGGATGGTGCAAATGCTGTTGTTACATTTTTTAAGATAACATTACCTTATATGTTGTTTATTACTACACCAACATTAATTACCTCCTTTGTAGGTAATATTAACAACTTTAATGTAATCTTTCTGCTAACTGGAGGAGGTCCTGAAGCAATTGATTACTACTATGCAGGTAAGACTGATTTGTTAGTTACCTGGTTGTATAAGCTGACACTTACAAATAAAGATTATAATATCGGTGCGGTTATCGGTATTATTGTATTTGTTATACTTGCAACAGTATCATTATTAACCTATCGTCATACAGGTTCTTATAAAGATGAGGAGGCATTCCAATAATGAAAAAAAGACAATTTATATCCAATTCTTTTGTACATATATTTTTATCTGTTCTTGGTTTTATATGGATTTTGCCTATCTTCTTTGTTCTCTTAACCTCTTTTCGTAAAGAAGGTGGAACCTATAAAAGTTATATTTTACCGAGGGGATATACTTTTGATAATTATAAAAATCTATTTGATCCTAGTAGTAGTTTGAATTTTAGTAAATGGTTTACGAATACTCTTATTGTAGCTATCTTTACTTGCCTTTTATCTGCATTTTTTGTTTTAAGCGTATCATATGTTATGTCAAGATTAAGATTTAGGCTACGTAAGAAATTTATGAATATTGCTTTAATCTTGGGAATGTTTCCAGGGTTCATGTCTATGATTGCTGTTTACTATATACTAAAAGGATTTGGATTCTTAGAAGTAGGAGAACTTAAGTTAGTGGCGCTGGTCATGGTCTATACGGGAGGTTCTGGACTTGGTTTTTACATAGCTAAAGGTTTCTTTGATACTATACCAAAAAACATTGATGAAGCTGCTTTTATTGATGGAGCTACTAAGTGGGATGTTTTTCGTAAAATAACCATCCCTTTATCAAAACCTATTATTGTAAGTACTTTGTTAACATCTTTTATAGGTCCATGGATAGATTATATTTTTGCAAAGGTTATTCTTGGGCAGGATAGGCAGTATTATACCATAGCCATTGGTTTGTGGAGCATGTTGGAAAAAGAATTTATTGAATATTACTATACTCAATTCTTTGCTGGCTGTGTTTTAATATCTATTCCAATTGCTATCATATTTTTACTAACACAGAGATTCTATGTAGAAGGTATATCAGGTGCAGTAAAGGGTTAAATTTTTAAGGTGTATCTAAGAGGATGGGAGTATATTTGAAAAATGAAGTACTGGGAGTCGTTAATTTCAGTACTTTTTTTTATCTTAATTAGGTCCTTATCCAGAATGGAGTTTATATGAAGAAGAAAATATTAAGATTGATAAGTTGCTTATTACTCGTCGTTTTTGCTGTAGGTGGATGTGGAATGGGTGAGAAGAATGAAGGTGATCATGAGTTGAATATTATTGATGATAATTATCGTAATTTCTATGAAATATTTGTTTATTCTTTTTATGATAGTGATGGGGATGGAATAGGTGATATCAATGGCATAATATCTAAATTGGATTATATAAATGATGGAGATGACTCATCGGATTCTGACTTGGGATTTAACGGAATTTGGCTTATGCCTATTATGCCATCTACTACCTACCATAAATATGATGTAATAGATTATTATGATATTGATCCTCAGTATGGTAATTTAGATGATTTCAAGAAATTAATTGAAGAATGTAAAAAGCGTGATATTAATTTAATTATTGATTTTGTATTTAATCATACATCCTCTAAACATCCTTGGTTTGTGGAAGCTGTCTCTTATTTGGAGGGTTTAAAAGAGGGGGAAGAAGCTAATTTAGAAGAATGTCCTTATGTTGGCTATTATAATTTCACTAGAGAATATGAAGGTAGTAGTGTGTATTATAAAGCGGGTAGATCTGAGTGGTATTATGAAGGAGTATTTTGGGATAAAATGCCAGACTTAAATCTAGGAAATGAAATGGTAAGACTGGAGATTGAAACTATAGCAAAATTTTGGCTGGACCTTGGAGTAGATGGGTTTAGACTAGATGCTGCAAAAGAATATTATTCTGGTGAAAAAGAGAGAAATATTGAAGTTTTACGCTGGTTTAATGATTACGTAACTAGTGAAAAAGAGGATGCTTACATTGTAGCAGAAGTATGGGACGAAGCGGCAACGATTGAAGCTTATTATGAAAGCGGTATTCCTAGTTTGTTTAATTTCCCATTATCTCAGCATAATGGGCTTATAACCAATACAGTTAGGAAATTAGGTGCTACTTCCGGTAAAAGTTATGCCAATACATTAGTGAGATTAAATGAAAGTTATCAAAAAGGTAATCCGGAATTTATCGATGCTCCATTTGTCAGCAACCATGATACAACTAGAATATCAGCTCAATGTGTTAATGATGAAAATCAAATGAAGATGTCAGCTGGCATGCTATTAACCATGAATGGTAGTACATTTGTTTACTATGGAGAAGAAATTGGTATGAATAGCAAGGGGACTAAGGATGAAAATAAACGTTTGCCGATGCAATGGTCAGTAACGGATACAGATGGAATTACAGATGCACCCATTAATGCTGATCTTGTTGAACAGATATTCAAACCTGTAGATGAACAAATGAAAGATCCATTATCTCTGTATAATTATTATAAGAGAGCAATTAGGATACGTAATGAAAATCCAGAAATTGCAAGAGGTGAAATCAGTGTAATAGAAGAGTTGTGTGCGCAAGATGTAAGTGCAATAAAAAAAGTATATGAAGGTAGCGAGATTATAATTCTTTATAATATTAGTCCAAATGCAAGCAGTATTTCCTTAAAGGACGCCGGGATAACAGGACTATCTATTAGAGGATATCTTACAGTGGATGGAAGTGAGGTTACATTATCAGAAGATCTTGTTTCCATGCCTATGTATTCTATTGTCATTTTAAAATAAGTATTAAGTTTGCTAATGGCATTAAGGTCCAGAATGGAGATGTATATGAAATTTATTTATGGAAAAAATGATTGGAAAACAATGGAGAGAGGACAGGAAAACTGTTACTTAATAAGCAATGGATTAGGTGGTTATTCTTCTCTAACAACGATAGGGTCAAATACTCGTAATGATCATGCCTTATTAATGGCATGTACCACAGCGCCAAATCATCGCTATCACCTTATTACAAAATTAGATGAAAAGATTCAGCTTGATCATGGAATCGATATGGATTTATCAAGTCAAGAATATGTAAATCATGCAAAAAACAAAAGTGGTTTTAGGTTTTTAAATCAATTTGAATTTGAACATTATCCTATTTGGACCTATCAAGTAGAGGGTGTTGAGATAAAAAAGCTAGTGGTAATGGCTTATGGTGAGAATACAATAGGTATACGCTATATCATTACAAATAGTATGAAAAAAGAAACAAAGATAAAAATAACTCCCCAACTTCAGTTTGTTCCTAAGGGTGACACGTTAAGTAAAGACCAAACCTTTGAAATAAAAGAGAATGCAATTATTAGTAATGGAATTAAATTGTATTATACAAGTAGTGGAGAATTTACAGACTATCCTACGGAATATATTAGTGATTTATATTATGGATATGATGCAAGAGATGGACGTGAATCTATAGGAGTAACGGCTCATAATCATTGTATATCTATGGAAATTGGAAGTTTTGAGGAAAAGATACTTGATATTATTTATAGTACAGAAAATAATAGTTATTCTCTGATGGATTTGATAGAAAAGGAAACTAATAGGCAGAGAGGGCTAGTCTACCAGTCTGGGATAAAAGATGAGATAGGTAAACAGTTAGTAAAAAGTGCAGATCAATTTCTAGTAGATAGAGATTCTACGAAAGGTAAGACCCTTATGGCAGGTTATCCATTTTTCGCAGATTGGGGAAGGGATACTATGATATCCATAGTAGGTTGCTGCATTTCTACAAGGCGGTTTGAGGAAGCAAAGAGTATTTTTCGTACCTTTATGCAATATTGTAAGAAAGGGTTAATGCCCAACATGTTTCCAGAAGGAGGGCATGAACCTCTATATAATACAGTAGATGCATCCCTTTTATTTGTTTGTGCTATATATGAGTATTATTTGGAAAGTAATGATATTGACTTTATAAAGGAAGCATATTCCGTTATGGAAGAGATTGTTAAATGGTATAAACAGGGTACAGATTACCATATAAAAATGGATACAGACGGTTTACTATCTGCTGGAAGTGGTTTGGAGCAAGTAACTTGGATGGATGTTCGTTATGAAGACATTCTACCTACGCCACGACATGGTAAGCCTGTGGAAATCAATGCTTACTGGTATAATAATTTGAAAATCATGGGAGTCTTTGCTAGATTGTTAGGTAAAGAAGACAATCAATATGAAGAACTTTCTAAGTTAGTAAGTGCTAGTTTTACTGAAAAGTTCTGGAATGAATCAGAGAATTGTTTAAAAGATTTAGTCTCTGGAGAAGAAATGGATAATCAGATACGTTGTAACCAGATTTGGGCTGTTTCCCAGCCATTTTCTTTATTAGATAGGGAAAAGGAAAAAAAGGTTGTTAGTAAAGTATTTGAAAGTTTATATACACCATATGGATTACGTAGTTTATGTAAAAAGGATAAAGACTTTAAAGCTTATTATGGAGGTTCTCTTTTTAATCGAGATATGGCATATCATCAAGGTACTGTGTGGGCATTTCCTTTAGGAGCATATTATTTGGCATATTTAAAAGTGAATGACTATAAGCCAGAAGCAATTAAAAGAGTAAAAGAACAATTATCAGTATTGGATGCTTGCATGAGAGAAGGATGCATTGGTCAGATTGCTGAAATCTATGATGGAGAAAATCCTACTATTTCAAAGGGATGCTTTGCTCAGGCATGGAGTGTCAGTGAATTGCTAAGAGTTTATGCAAAGCTTGAGAAGTAAAATGGAGGTTAGTGTGAAAGAAAAATGGTGGCATAGTTCCGTTGTATATCAGATATATCCAAGAAGTTTTTATGATAGTAATGGTGATGGAATAGGTGATTTACAAGGAATAATAGAAAAATTAGATTATGTATCGAATTTGGGAATTGATGTAATATGGTTAAGTCCAGTTTTTAAATCACCAAATGACGATAATGGCTATGATATCAGTGATTATGAAGATATTATGGAGGAATTTGGAACGTTAGAGGATATGGAGCTTCTTTTGAAAGAGGCAAAGAGAAGAAATATCAAAATCCTAATGGATTTAGTAGCGAATCATACCTCAGATGAACATAAGTGGTTTATAGAATCAAGAAAATCCAAGGATAATGCTTATAGAGATTATTATATCTGGCGAGATGCTGTAGACGGACATGAGCCAAATGATTTGGGTTCTACTTTTTCTGGAAGTGCGTGGGAATGGGATGAAGCAACAGAACAATACTATTTGCACTTATTTAGTAAGAAGCAAGCAGATTTAAATTGGGAAAATCCAAAAGTAAGGGAAGAAGTCTGGAGCTTTATGAATTTTTGGATTGATAAAGGGATTGGTGGTTTTCGTTTGGATGTTATTGATTTAATTGGAAAAATTCCCGATGAAAAGATTACGGGGAATGGACCCAAGCTCCATGAATATATTCGTGAGATGAATGAGAATACCTTTGGAGATAAAGATTTATTAACTGTTGGTGAATGCTGGGGTGCAACGCCAGAGATTGCAAAAATGTACTCAGACCCAAAAAGAAATGAATTAAGCATGGTATTTCAATTTGAACATATTGGGCTAGATCAGATTCCTGGAAAAGAAAAATGGGACGTAATACCATTAAACTTAATGGATTTAAAACATGTGTTTCATAAATGGCAGACATGCTTTCAGGATGATGGTTGGAATAGCTTATTCTGGAATAACCATGATTTACCTCGAATTGTATCTAGGTGGGGTAATGATGGGGAATATAGAATAGAAAGTGCAAAAATGTTTGCAACCTTACTTCATGGACTGAAAGGGACTCCTTATATTTATCAAGGAGAGGAATTAGGAATGACCAATGTAAGGTTTACAGATATCAGCCAATATAGAGATATTGAAACCTTGAATATGTACAAGGATCGTTTGAGTAAAAACTATAAGCAAGAAGATATTATGGAATCCATATATGCAAAGGGTAGGGATAATGCAAGAACACCAATGCAATGGAGTAATGAGAAAAACGGTGGATTTACAACAGGAATACCATGGATAGGGGTAAATTCTAACTATAAGTTAATTAATGCAGAGAATCAGGTGAAGGACCCTAACTCCATTTATCATTATTATAAAAAATTAATCAAATTAAGAAAAGAAAATGAAGTAATTGTATATGGAGATTTTGAATTACTGCTTCATGAAGATAATAATATATTTGGATACGTTAGAACATTAGAAGATTCCAAAATAGTAGTTTTATGTAATTTTTATTCTAATGAAGTAGAGTATCATTTACCAAAAGAGTATGAAATGATAGATGAACTTTTAATTTCTAATTATAATGACACAGTAAAAAACAGGTTAAGACCCTATGAGGCTTATATGTATAGGTTACCATAGGATGGAGAGAGGTTAATTAAAATGCAAAGAACAGTACAGACAAAACCTTGGTGGGAAAGTGCAATAGCATATCAGATATATCCAAGAAGTTTTCAAGACAGTAATGGTGATGGTATAGGCGATCTACAAGGAATTATTAAAAGATTACCCTACCTGTCTGATTTGGGTATCGATTTAATTTGGATATGTCCAATCTATCCATCACCAAATGATGATAATGGATATGATATTAGCGACTATCAAGATATTCAAATGGACTATGGAACTATGAAGGATTTTGAAGAATTACTTCATAAGGCACATGAACTTAATATTCGTGTTATTATGGATTTAGTTATAAATCATACTTCAGCTGAACATCCTTGGTTTATTGAATCCAGAAGTTCTAAAGATAATCCTAAAAGAGACTGGTATATTTGGAAAGACAGTAAAGATAATGAGCAGCCAAATAATTGGGAAAGTATCTTTGGTGGTTCTGCTTGGGAGTACGATGAAAAAACAAAGCAATATTTCCTGCATGTATTTGGTAATACTATGCCTGATATTAATTGGGAAAATGACCAGGTTAAAAAAGCATTATTTGATATGATTTGTTGGTGGCTTGATAAGGGGATTGATGGATTTCGTGTGGATGCAATCAGTCATATAAGTAAACCGGATTATGAGGATATACCAAACGTATATGGTGAAAAGTATGTTTCCTCTTTTTGTAAACATATGAATCAACCAGGTATCCTTAATCTTTTAAAGAAGTTAAAGGATAATACATTTTCAAAGTATGATATTTTTACAGTTGCGGAAGCAAATGGGGTAGGTATTGAAGAAATTGATGAATGGGTGTCTTCGGAAAATGGTATATTTAATTCTCTTTTTCAATTTGATCATTTAAATTTATGGAATCTAGAAACAGATGAAGGGAAAATAGCACTTACTAAAATCAAAAAAGCTTTAACAAAATGGCAAATAGCTACAGCTAAAGATGGAAATGTGGGTCTAGTTATGGAAAATCATGACCTGGTAAGAAGTATTAGCAGATTCGGTTCACCAGATAAGTACTTTAGAGAAAGTGCAAAGTGTTTAGCGTTAATGTATTTTATGCAAAAGGGTGTGCCCTTTATATATCAGGGTCAAGAAATCGGAATGCTAAATGCTGATTATGAATCCCACTTGGATTTTCGGGATATTCCAGCATTATATAGCTATGAGGATAGAATACAAAATGGAATGACAGCAGAAGAATCTTTACAAATACTAAAGGCGACTACAAGAGATAATTCTCGTACACCAATGCAATGGGATGATTCAGTACATAGTGGATTTACTTTAGGAAGTCCATGGATGAAAGTAAATGGGAATCATAAATGGCTTAATGTAAAAGAACAGGAGAAAGATCCAGATTCAATTTTGAACTTTTATAAGAAGATCATTATGATTAGAAAACAGACAACAGCATTGATTTATGGTGATTATAAGTTACTTATGGAGGATAGTGAAAGTATATATGCTTATTCTAGGGAGTATGAGAAAGAATGTTATTTGATTGTTTGTAATTTTTCGGAGGAAGATTCAAAATTAGAGATACCTTACCATATTGATAAGGGAGAACTGCTTATAGGAAATTATTCTGATACCAACAGTAAAGAAGATGTTTTAAGACCTTATGAATGCAGATTGTATAATATTTAGAGAAAAAAGAGGTGAAGTATTCGGTAATAGGTTGACCGAATACTTCACCTCTTTTTTTACTCTAATTTTTAAAGTTTTTTTGATTAATTAGTAGGATATCCATATTTCTGAATATACGATATAATGAATTTACGATAAAGCATAAATAAGCAAAATGAGACTGGAGGAATGATATCGTGAATCATAAATTGTGGTATAGAAAGCCTGCAAATGAATGGTTAGATGGATTGCCTATTGGAACGGGCAGGTTGGCAGGTATGGTTTTAGGTGGAATAGAAGAAGAGCGGATTGCCCTTAATCACGAATGGCTGACAGTTGGACAAAATAGAAATAGAAAAAATGAAGATAAAAGTCATTACCTTAATAAAGTTAGGGAATTACTAATCAATGAAAAATATGAAGAAGCTACGATTCTGGCAAATGAGGCATGGGGTGGAAATGGAGGAATAAGTGGTAGAGATACAATGGAAGATTCCTATCAACCTGCGGGTGATTTTTTATTTGCTCTAGAACAGGGTACCGTAACAAATTATAAAAGGGAACTTGATTTGGATAAAGCCAGAGTAAAGGTTTCATATGATACAGAAGGCAAACATATTTCCAGAAGCATAATAGGTCATTTGATCGATGATTATATTGTTGTGCGTATTTATGCGGAGGGAGCACCCATTAGCGGAACATTTTGGTTAAACCGAGTAGAAGACCCTAGATGTAATGTGGATTATGAGCTGGGAAATGCTACAATACTAATGTTAGGTGAATTTGAAAAAGGACTTCATTTTTGTGTGAAAGCCGATATAAAGATAGATGAAGGAAGTATTACACCTAAGGGAGCCAATCAGCTTTATATAAAAGATGCCAAAGAAATCCTGATTTTTCTAAACATAGGAACGGATGCCAAGGGGATAACACCACTTGAAGAGTGCCGTAGTTATCCCTTACCTGTTAAGTCTTGGCAGAAGCTTTATCAGGATAATATCCTTGAGCATGAATCCCATTATGGAAGATTGCACTTATCCATACATGATGATGAGGAAGCGCTTCCAACAAATGAACGGATTCAAGCATATCGTAAAGGTAAAAATGATATATCAATGCCAGTGTTATACTTTAATTATGGTAGGTACTTGCTCTGTGCATCTTCTGCTAATGGTGAACTGCCAGCTAATTTACAAGGCAAGTGGAATGAAGATATTACACCTGCCTGGGATTGTGATTATCATAGTGATATAAATTTACAAATGAATTATTGGCCAGCAGAAAATGGGCACTTAGAAGAGTATACAGAAGCTTTTATGGTATATTTAGAGAAGATGATTCCATATGGCAGAGAAGCTGCAAGGAAGCTTTTTGGCTGTAGAGGTGTATGGTTTCCTCTATCCTCTGATGTATGGGGATTAGCTACACCAGAGACCTATGGATGGTCAGTATGGGTAGGAGTGGCTGCTTGGTTAGCACAACATGTCTGGTGGCATTATGAATATGGACAGGATTTTGAGTTTTTAGAAAAAAGAGCGTATCCTTACCTAAAAGAAGTGGCAGCTTTTTATGAAGACTTTTTAGTGAAGGATAGGGATGGAATCTATCAGATTATGCCTTCCCAGTCTCCTGAAAATCGCTTCGCCCGAGGAGGTGATATGCCTGTTACAATTTGCGTATCCTCCACAGTAGATATTTTGCTAGTTACAGATTTGTTGACTCATCTTATCAGAGCAGCTAAGATTTTGAAGGTTGATATAGAAAAGATTGAAATTTGGAATGAAATTCTTGATAATCTTCCTGGTTTACAGATAGGTACTAGAGGGCAGCTTCTAGAATGGAATAAGGAATTTGAAGAAGTAGAACCAAGTCATAGACATGTTTCCCATTTATTTGGTTTATTTCCTGGTGAACAGATTGATAAAGAGCGTACACCTGAACTTTTTTATGCAGCCAAAAAGTCATTAGAAGATAGACTCTTAGCAGAAGGTGGACACACTGGATGGAGCAGAGCTTGGACTGCCTGTCTCTATGCTAGAATGGGTGAAGGAGACTTGGCTTGGGATCACCTTAGAGCATTAATTTGCGATTTTGCTACAGAATCGTTATTAGATTTACATCCACCAAAGATATTTCAAATTGATGGTAACTTTGGAGGAACTGCAGCTATTTTAGAAATGTTGTTGCAAAGTTACTATGAAGAATTAGATTTTTTACCGGCATTACCTTCCCATTGGAAGCGGGGTAAAGTTACAGGGATTAGGGCAAGAGGTGGTTATACAGTTGATATGGAATGGGATAATGGAATACTTACAAAAGCAAGTATATTTTCCTCTGTGGATAAGGATTGTGTAATCAAAAAGAAAGGACGAGACTTTGTAGTGCGGGATAGTTGGGGAAATCAAGTAGAGCAAAGAATTGCCAATGATAAATTGATTTTTCATATTAGTAAAGATAAATTATATTTTGTACAGTAGTAAGGATGGGGATATGAAAAAAATTAAGGACTGGATAAGTTCAATTACACGTATGAAAACACAGCAGAAAATCATAACAATCTACCTAATCGGTGGATTAATTCCTATGATTTTAATTAGCATTTTCCTAGTGGACGGAAATAAGAAAAACTTAATAGAGCAGGCAAAAGTTTCTGAACAGGCTGAATTATCCTTAGTAAAAGAAAGCTTGAAAGAAGATATTCGAATTATAACGGATGTATCTAAAAGAATGTATTTTGATGAAGAATTAGAGAGGATTGCTTTTAAAAACTATACAGATTATGCAGAGCTAATTGAAGATTATAGAAGTTATGATACGATGGCAAATTATATGAGCTACTATAATCGAATTATACAAAGCATTAGTATGTATATTGAAAATGATACCTTATCTAGTAATGCCAGATTTGTAATGGTGACTGATCAGATTAGTAATGAGGGTTGGTACCAGGATACTTTAAATGAAGAGGGAAGAGTTCTTTGGATTTATAAATATAACGAACTTAAATGGCAAAATGGCTTGTATTTGTCACGATTAATTCGTACCAAGGAGAGCAAAGCAGTAGGAATTTTAAATATCCTTATGCGAGATGAAACATTACAATCAGGAATAAGAATGAGAAAAAATGAAACGGTTATTTCCTTAAATGGAGATACTCTTATTGCTTCTAATAAGGAGGAAACGGATGAAGAAGCGATCCTTGCCTTATTAAAAGAAAATCAAGGAATAACTGGAAGTAAGAGGGTAAATTATAAAGGTGAGGATTGTGTATTATCAATCGAGGTAATTAAAGATACTGATACTATAAGTTACATAACAATTGCTAGTATTCAACCTTATAGAACAATACTGGCAGAAGCAAATGAGCGTTCTAGAGAAAGTGTTTTATTTATTATCTTTAGTATGTGTGTGTCTGTCCTATTAATAGGAGTATTTTCTTATCATTTTAGTCATCAACTTAACAAGTTTAGAGTAGAGATGCATAAAGCATCAACCGGGGATTTTAATATTGCTAAGAAGTTAAAGGGAAATGATGAAATCGCAGATTTATATGATGATCTGAATGTAATGATAAATAGCATGCAACACTTACTTGCAGTTGTATACGAGGAACAATTACAGAAGGAAAAACTAAAAAGTCGTCAAAAAGAAGTGGAATTTAAGATGCTTGCAAATCAAATTAATCCACATTTTCTATACAATACACTTGAAACCATTCGTATGAAAGCAAGATGTAATAATGAAGTAGAAATAGAAGAATTAGTTAAAATGCTTGCAAAAATTATGCGGAGAAATATTGAAGTAGGGGATACTCTAGTTAGTTTTAAATCAGAGCTTGATTTGATGGAATATTATCTAAAGATACAACAATATCGTTTTGGAGATAGGATTCAATATAGGATAGATGTACGCTGTGATATAAGTAATTATAAAATAATGCCACTTATCATTCAACCAATTGTGGAGAATGCCTTCGTTCATGGATTAGAATCTAAAGAAGGTAGTGGAATAATTCATATTGTTATTGATAAATCTGACAAGCTATATATCCATGTAACCGACAATGGAGTAGGCATTTCAGACGAGGTAATGGAGGAAATACAGAATAGCCTAAATGATTATAGTATATCAGATCAAACTCATATTGGTTTGAATAATGTAAATCAGAGAATTAAACTCTTGTACGGCGAAGAGTATGGACTTCGTATAGAAAGCAATTATTTAGAGGGAACTACTGTTACGATTGAGTTTCCATTAAATATGGATAGGTAGAAAGGAAGGGGGAGAAAAATGTATCAGTTATTAATTATAGATGATGAGCCTATAGTTAGGAAGGGAATTGAAAAATTATTAGACTGGGAAGATTATGGCTTTCATGTATGTGGTGAAGGAATGGATGGAATAGATGGCTTACATAAAATCCTCGAATATCAACCAGATTTAGTTCTAGTTGACATAAAGATGCCAGGAATGAATGGTATCGAATTAATTAGGGAAGCAAAAAACCAAGGGTTTGAAGGAAAGTTTATTATATTAACAGGTTATTCAGACTTTAGCTTTGCAAAAACTGCCGTATCCCTGGGAGTTCGTGCCTATCTTTTAAAACCGATTGATGAAGATGAACTTATAGCATATCTTAAGGATATCTTGGAAGAACTTAATGCCAAAGAGAATTTAGATCATTACTATACGAAAAATGAATTAAAAGCAAGACATGAACTGTTACGCCGTTTACTTTTGTCTATGGGGGAAACAGAAGAACTAAAAGATGAATTAAGATTATACGGTTTTGAATTAAAGCAAAATCGATTTTGTGTAGCTATTTTAAATGAAAGAGAGAGATATGAAAGGGTAGAATATAATCCTCTTTTAGAGGAGAAGTTAAACTTATTTATACATAATTTAGATAATGTGGAAAACATATCCTTGGAGGATAAATGTATACTCATAGGAAAAGGGTATTCCTATAAAGATTTTATGAAGAAATTAATTGAAAGTAATAATAGAGTGAAAGAACGGTATGGTACAGACTATTTTATTACTATGGGTCATGACGTAATAGTATGGGAGGATTTACATTTTTCCTATGAGAGTGCTAAGCTTTTATTAGACTACCAATTCTTATTTGGAAATGAGAATCTAGTCAGTATTCAGGTTCTAGAAGAAGCAAGAGATGAGAAGGAAAAGATTTCATTAGAAGAATTTGAGGATATGGTAGAAATAGGAGATATAGAAGTAATAAAAGAAAATTTAAAACAGCTTAAAAAGTACTATAAAATCAGATTAAAAAAAGAGTCAGATATAAAAATCCAGATTATCAATGGACTATATCAACTCTATGAATCCATAAAAAAATATATTGAAGAAGAAAATATTAATATAACAGATATAGATGAAACAATTGAACATGTAAAGAGATCAACCTCTCTAGATGAATTAATTAAATATATTGAGATTTATTTAAGTGATATCAGTAGAGTAGTTGGATTGTCCACATCGGATCATGTGATTAAACGTATCTATGCATATATGGAGAGAAATTACCATAAAAACATTAAACTTGAAAGTATCGCTCAATTATTTAATTATAATAGCGCATATCTAGGTAAGCTTTTTAAAAAGGAAATAGGCGAAAGTTTTAATAATAGCTTGGATAGTATTCGTATTGAAAATGCAAAAAGGCGGCTTGCAGAAACAGATTTAAAGGTATATCAAGTATCGGAACAAGTTGGATATAGTAATATTGATTATTTCTATACAAAATTTAAAAAACATGTGGGAATCAGTCCCAAAGAATTTAAAAGGAATTTATGATATCAAAAAAATAGGGTAATTTAAGTAAACAAATGTGGGTGTTTTCTTTTCAACCATGAAGTTATAATTAATTCATAACGTGAAAGGGGTCTCTAGAATGAAACAGAAGCAAAAACTTACATGGAGCTTGATTTGGAAGCAGCGATATTTGTACTTGATGTCAGTTCCCTTTGTAATATGGCTAATTATTTTTAAATATGTACCTTTGTGGGGATGGACAATGGCATTTCAAGATGTTAGACCAAAATCCTTTGCGTTACCAATTTGGGAAAGAGAATGGGTTGGTCTATCACAGTTTGAAAAATTATTTAGTTCCTCTAAGTTTTATGAAGTGTTAAGAAATACCTTAGGTATCAGTTTAATCGGAATTATCTTTGGTTTTGTTTCAGCCATTGGATTTGCTCTTTTACTTAACGAACTTAGAATTATTAAATTTAAAAAAATTACTCAGACTATATCATATTTGCCACATTTTGTGTCTTGGGTAATTATTGCAAGTGTAGCAAAGATGTTCTTAAATGACTCAGGGGTATTAAATGAAATATTAATTTCAGTTGGTCTCTTAGATGCAGATAATCACATTGGATTTATAACAACAAATGGCCCTACATTTTGGGTTGTAGTTTGTTTGATTAATGTATGGAAGGAAGCTGGTTGGGACGCAATTATTTACTTATCTGCTATGGCTGGGATTGACCAAGGACTGTATGAGGCAGCAAAAGTAGATGGCGCAGGCAGGTTTCGGAGAATGTGGCATATTACACTTCCTGGCATTAGACCGACTATAATTGTTTTAACGATTTTAAGCATTGGCTCTGTTTTAGGAGTTGGAATGGAAAGGCAAATGCTTTTAAGTAATGGTATTGTAAAAGAATATGGTATGGTACTTTCCTGGTACGCTTATATGATGGGTATTGGATCCAATAATTTTAGCTACGGAACAGCAATTGGAGTGTTTCAATCAGCAATTAGCATGGTTCTAATCTTTGGCGCAAATTGGCTCGCTGGTAGATTTGGCGAAGGCAAACTAGTATAAGGAGGAGACCATGAAAGAAAATACTATTAAAATTAGAAAGCATAAGAAAAGTAAAATAAGCGCATTTGATATATTTCTAATACTATTTTTTATTATAGTTTGTATTATTACATTATATCCATTTTTAAATGTATTGGCAATTTCATTAAATGACTCTTTAGATACTATAAGAGGTGTTAATTTTATAATTCCTAGAAAGTTTACATTAGCAAACTATCGATATTTATTTTCAGAAAAAGATTTATTTAGTCCATTTATTATGTCTATTTTACGAACAGTAGCAGGTGTTGTGTCAGGATTAATTGCTAGCTCAATGATTGCTTATGTATTTAGTAGACGTGATTTTTACTTTAATAAACTATTTACTGTGTTATTTGTAATAACTATGTATGTTGGTGGTGGCTTAGTTCCAGAATATTTATTAATCGGTAGAACACTACATCTTACAGATAATTTTCTTGTCTATATATTACCAGGATTAATATGGGTTTATAACGTAATATTAATTCGCTCTTTTATAGATGGTTTGCCAGCAGCACTTCAAGAATCTGCAAAAATTGATGGTGCTTCAGATTTTCGAATTTATTATCAAATAATTATGCCACTATGTAAGCCAGTAATGGCTACGGTTGCTTTGTTTATTGCTGTAGGTCAATGGAACTCTTTTATGGATACTTACTTTTATGCAAGAAAGCTTCCAACTCTACAGTACGTGCTTTACCAAATACTAAACGATACCGGTATAAAAATTGACGATATACATACGGCTACAGAACTAGGACCAGCAGCTTCTATAACACCAACCTCAGTTAGAATGGCAATTACAATTATAGCAACAATACCAATTGTTATTATATATCCATTTTTACAGAAGTATTTTGTGGGTGGAATGACACTAGGAGCAGTAAAAGATTGATTGATTTAGTTTACAATTTTATTAGAAATTGTAATTAAATAAAAAATTATAATGAATGGGAGGAAAGGTAATGAAAAAAAGACAGGTAATAGCAGCTACAATAGCTATGACAATGCTTGTTTCTTCACTAATGGGGTGTGGATCAAGTAAGGAAACAAATAAGGAACAGACAACAAAATCAGAAACACAGGCGGTAACTTCTGGAGAGACTACGGAAGATACTTTAGAAGCAGTAACATTCACTTTTTATAATGCTGACGGTCAAGAAGATCCATGGTCAGATCCTGTTGCACAAGTCATAACAGAAGCTACAGGTGTTACTTTAGAAACAGATTATCCAGTAGATGGTGATGACCAAAGAGTATCTCTTATGATAGCATCTTCGGAATATCCGGATATTATTTTTGCGAAAGGTGATGCAGATGCTCTAATTGATGCAGGAGCTCTTATTGATATGACAGACCTTATAGAAGAATATGGTCCTAATATAAAGAAACTATACGGAGAGAACTTTGGACGATTAAAATACAGTCAAGATGATCCTGCTATTTATCAGCTTGCTAGTAATGGAGTTGGAAATGTAGCATTTACAACATCTGGTACTGCCCAATTACAATATGATGTGCTAGCATTTAATAATTATGAAATTCCTTATACTTTAGAACAATATGAAGCACAGATAAAAAATTATCTAGCAGCTAATCCGACTATTGATGGCCTAGACACAATTGGACTTTCTATCTCTTGCTCTGACTGGCATTGGTTTATTACTTTAGCAAATCCAGCTGGGTTTATCAATGGATATCCTGACAATGGACAATGGGTTATTGATGATGCAAACAATTATGAAGCATCCTATAAGCATTCATCCGAAGGACAATACGAATATTTTCAATGGCTAAATCGTATGTATAATGAAGGTGTTTTAGATAAAGATTTTGCTACACAAACACACGATGACTATATTGCAAAAATCTCAACTGGTCGTGTTCTTGGTCTACTAGACACTTCTTGGGATTACTTCGATGCAGAACTTGTATTAAAAGAAGATGGAAAATATGAGAGAACGTATGCAGGTCTTCCTGTTACACTAAATGAAGGTATTGAAAGTGTAGCTCTTATGGATCAAGGACTTTCTACAGGATGGGGAGTTGGTATTACTACAGCTTGTGAAGATCCTGTTAGAGCAGTTCAATTCCTAGATTGGATTTGTACTGATGAAGCTCAGGTACTTTTAAATTGGGGTATCGAAGGCGTAAACTATGAACTGGGAGAAGATGGAATGCGCTTCATTCCAGAGGAAGAACAAAAATACAAAGATACTGATGTAGATTATAAAAAGGAAACTGGTGTAGGCTTCCATAACTATCCATTCCCTAGATATGGTGATGGTGTTAAGGATGCAAATGGAGATTACTATACAGCAATTAGTAAAGATACAACGATTAAGAATTATCACGAAGCAGAAAAAGCAGCTTTAGAAGCTTGGGATAAAGAAATGTTAATTGATATTTTCCCAAGTAGAGACAACTTTGATATTTCTCCATATGGAGCAGTATGGCAATTAACACTTCCAGCAGAATTTAATGAATATGAAACAGTATTAAATGATATTGCTTGGGAATATATGATTAAGTCAATTGTAGCAAAACCAGAAAATTTTGATACTACATGGCAAGAATTCCAAGACAAAATGGTTAAAAACGGCTTAAATGAAGCCAATGAAATGTTAACTGGATTAATTAGAGAACGTGTAGAATTCTGGGCTAACTAAAATATAAATAGTATAAATATAAAAATGTAGGGGGCAATGTCCCCTACATTTTTAAAAAGTAGATAAAGGAGTGAGCAAATGAAATTTAGTAATGGATGCTGGATGCAAAAGGAAGGAACAGATATTTTTACTCCTGCAGAGGTATATTATACAACAGTAAAAAAAGAGGAAGTTACATTATGTGCTCCAACTTCTCGTATTAATCATAGAGGAGACACATTAGGTGGAGTTAATCTTACGATAAAGATTTCCACTCCCTTACCTGAAGTTATCAGGGTACAAACATATCATTATATGGGGGTAAAGGGCAAAACACCAGTATTTGACCTATATATTGATGAAGGGGCAAATCTGCAAGTGGAAGATAGTGAAAGTCAAATTAGAGTAAGAAGTGGAAGCTTAAGTTTAGTAATACAAAAAAACAATTGGGAAATGACTTATTATAGAGAGAATGAAAAGCTTACAAAAAGTGGCTGGAGAGATCTTTCTTATGTGAAGACAAATTGGAAAGGTCTTGCTTATGATAAGGGTGGGGAAGAAGATACTTACATGAGGCAACAGCTAAGTCTTTCTGTTGGTGAGCTAATCTATGGAATGGGTGAACGCTTTACACCTCTTACCAGAAATGGCCAATCTGTAGATATTTGGAATGAAGATGGAGGAACCTCCACAGA
>CAYYVJ010000032.1:4819-20398 GCA_964475115.1 uncultured Lachnospiraceae bacterium | reverse complement strand
AAGCCAAATACAATCTAACCACATAACATTCCAACTATAGGCAGCAACATATGCAGATAAGGCATAAAAGATAGCAAAGGCTCCAACTGCAGGATTATTAGTATTAAAGTGTTTGCAAATATAATAACTAAAAGTAAATCCAGAAAGACCTATTTTAAAGATAAGAAAAATGCTCATAAGTTCAGTTAAAATAGATTGTGGAAAAAGAAATAGAATCCAATTAATTGGTGTTGCAAGATAATAAGCATAAAGTGCAACAAAATTGATTCCACCACCAATATCCCACGAGTAGGCTAAACTTCCACCTGTTTTTATTTTTTCTTGGAAGGCAGCTAAAAAAGGAGCATATTGATGGTACATATCACTCCTTAAAAAGACTTCACCACCAAAGGGATAGATGCCTCTTAAAATATAAAGTAAAAAAAGAATAAAAACTGGAATTATAAAAGAAAGAAAATATACTAAATTCGTTAAACAAAATCTTTTCAAACGTCCCATGTGCCTGGCTCCTTATAGTTTCTTAAAAATAAATAATTTACTAAAAATATAATTCATAAAAACCACAAAAACATTTGCAATTAATTTTGCAATAGAGTCCTTTAAAAAAAGAACTTCAACGGCAAACATCATAAAAGCTAAATCACAAAGCCCAGAAATAAGGCGAAAGCTTACAAAGCTTAAAGCTTCCTTCATAAGTATGTTTAAATTAAAGTTTTTACTTTCAAAAACAAATAATTTATTTGTAACATAGGCGAAGGCTACAGAAATGACCCAAGCGATTACAGTAGAGGCGGTATAATGAATTCCATAAAATCTAGAAAGCTCAAAGGCTAAAAAATTAACTAATGTAGTTAATACTCCAAAAAATAAATAAGAAATAACTTCTTTGTTGCGAAATTTTCGAATTAGATTATTCATTTTTGCTAACCTCTTTCGTTAATTCAAGATTTGAATCTTTTAAAATATAGATTGGTCTATCCTTTGATTCCATATAGATATGTCCAATATATTCTCCTAAAATACCTACAGAGAACTCGATAATACCACCTAAAAACAATACGGCGCAGAGAGTGGTTACATACCCTGGGACATCAATGCCAAATAAAAGAGTTTGTACTAGAACCACTACAATATAAAGAAAGGCAAAGAAAGAGATAAACAGCCCAACAATCGATACAACTCTTAGTGGAACTACAGAAAAGGCGGTAATTCCATCAATGGCATACTTGAATAATCCCCAAAAGCTCCATTTGGTTTTTCCTAAAGGTCTTTCTACGTTTTCATAAGGAATCCATTTTGTATTAAAACCAACCCAAGTAAAAATTCCTTTGGAGAAACGTTGAACTTCGCTTAAGCTTAGAACGGAGTTTACCATTTGTCTAGACATAATACGAAAATCTACAGCTCCTTGGACTAATTTCACGCTGGTGAGACCATTGCTTATTTTATAGAAAGAACGTGAGAAGAAGCTTCTGATTTTTGATTCGCCGGTGCGTGAAATTCGCATGGCAGCACAACAATCATAGCCTTTCTGTGTTTCTTCGATCATGGTAGGGATTAATGAAGGGGGATGCTGTAAATCTGCATCCATTAAAATCACATAATCAGCAGTAGAATGAAGAAGCCCTGCATAGATTCCTGCTTCTTTCCCAAAGTTCCTAGAAAATGATAAAAAATTTATATTAGAATAATGGTTAGATAGCTCTGTTAAAATGGACAAGGTGCGATCTTTGCTTCCATCATCTACAAAAAGATAACGAAAATTATAATCTGTTATATTTTCTATAACTTTTTGAGTTTCGGTATAAAATAAATGTAAAATATCTTCCTCATTATAGCAAGGAACAATAATATCTATTGATTTCGTCATAATCACTCCCGTATCTACTGAATTATCATCATTTTACTATAATAAAAGATAAGTGTAAAGGGATTTGAGGACAAAGAAAAATGTACAGACACCTTATAAAGTGCCTGCACATGATATACATTTATCTATTTATTATTTCTTTTGGCTTCATTCATAGCACGAACTTTCATAGATAAACCAAATAAATTAATAAATCCTTCTGCATCGTGATGATCGTATAAATCTCCTGTAGTAAAGCTTGCCAAAGATTCGCTATATAAAGAGTATGGTGAAGTGGCACCTGCTTTAATGATATTACCCTTATACAGTTTTAGTTTAATTTCTCCACTTACTTCTTCTTGGGTAGAAATGATAAAAGCTTGAAGTGCTTTGCGAAGAGGAGTAAACCATTTTCCTTCATACACTAAATTTGCAAATTCGTTAGCAACTAACTTTTTGTATGATAAGGTAGCGCGATCTAGAACAAGCTCTTCCAATCCGGTATGAGCTTCCATTAAGATGGTTCCGCCTGGAGTTTCATATACACCACGAGATTTCATGCCTACTACTCGATTTTCTACAATATCTATAATACCAATTCCGTGCTTTCCACCTAGCTCATTTAAGGTGGAAATAATCTTAGAAGCTTTCATTGTTTCACCGTTTACGCTTGTAGGAATGCCTTTTTCAAAAGTTATAGTTACATATTCGCCTTCGTCAGGGGCCTTTTCTGGAGATACACTTAATACTAATAAATGATCGTAATTTGGTTCTATAGCTGGGTCCTCTAGCTCCAGACCTTCATGGCTAATATGCCATAAGTTACGGTCGCGACTATAGCTGCTATCGGCAGAGAAAGGTAAATCGATTCCATGTGCCTTACAATATTCTATTTCATCTTCGCGAGACTTCATATTCCAAGTTTCGTTTTCCCTCCAAGGTGCAATTATTTTTAAATCAGGAGCTAATGCTTTAATGGTTAATTCAAAACGAACTTGGTCGTTACCTTTTCCTGTAGCACCATGGCAAATTGCAACGGCTCCTTCTTGACGTGCGATTTCCACTAAGCGCTTTGCAATTACTGGACGTGCAAAAGAAGTACCTAATAAATACTTGTTTTCGTATACAGCATTTGCTTGGACAGTGGGGATAACATAATCATCTACAAATTCATCAACTAAATCTTCGATGTATAACTTTGTTGCGCCAGAAAGAGTAGCTCTTTCCTCTAGTCCGTCCAATTCATTTCCTTGTCCTACATCTGCACAAACGCAAACCACATCATAATCATAATTTTCCTTTAGCCATGGTATAATGGCAGTGGTATCTAGTCCACCTGAATATGCCAAAATAACTTTTTCTTTCATTATTACTTCCTCCTCTAGATGTTTTTTTTCTGTTAAATAACATTTTTTATTATAAATATACACTAAGTAAAATAAATATACACCATCATAATAAATAAATCAAGTGAAAGATTGGGAAAAATTATAAAAATAAGATAAAAAAGTGCTTGCATAATATACGGAACAGATGTATAATTATGAAAATATATAAAACTGAGAAATAATATAGTAAAATATGGATATAGAACATGAAAAAAGAAGGAGAAGGAATATGATTAAAGTTGGGATTATTGGCGCAACAGGTTATGCAGGGGTTGAACTTGTAAGGCTATTATTGTCACATAGAGAAGTAGAGATAAAGTGGTATGGATCAAAAAGCTATATAGATAAGATGTATTCAGAAGTGTACCAAACAATGTTCCAAATAGTTGAGGATAGATGCTTAGATGATAATATGGAAGAGTTGTCAAAACAAGTGGATGTTATTTTTACAGCAACCCCACAGGGATACTGCGCATCATTGTTAACGGAAGAGATTTTATCTAGAGTAAAGATAATAGATTTGAGTGCAGATTTTCGCATAAAAGATGTAGCGGTCTATGAAGAGTGGTATCAACTTCAACACAAGAGTCCTCAGTTTATAGAAGAAGCGGTATATGGCTTGTGTGAAATTAATCGTGAAGCGATAAAGAAGGCAAGACTCGTAGCAAACCCAGGTTGTTATCCTACTTGCTCCTTCCTGTCAATTTACCCTTTATTAAAGGAAGGTGTTATTGATTCTAATTCCATAATTATTGATGCAAAATCAGGAACATCAGGTGCTGGTAGAGGGGCAAAGGTAAATAATCTTTACTGCGAGGTAAATGAAAACATAAAAGCTTATGGTGTTGCAGGGCATAGGCACACTCCTGAAATAGAGGAGCAACTTATGCTACAGGCAGGGAGAGAAATAAGAATTAATTTTACCCCACATTTGGTTCCTATGAATCGTGGAATATTAGTTACTGCATATGCTAATTTGAATAAAGAAATCTCCTATGATGAAATAAAAGGTATTTATGATCGATATTATAAAGAAGAAACTTTTGTTAGAGTGCTAGATAAAGATGTTACACCAGAGACTAGATGGGTAAAAGGTAGTAATTATGTAGATGTTAATTTTAAAATTGACTCTAGAACGAAACGAATTATTATGATGGGAGCCATGGATAACTTGGTAAAAGGAGCAGCTGGTCAGGCTATCCAAAATATGAATCTTATGTTTGGATTAAATGAAACAGAAGGATTAATGCAGATTCCTATGTTTCCATAAGCCGAGAATGAAAATTAAGTGTGGAGGAAGAAGTATGAAAAAAATAGAAGGTGGAGTTACAGCAGCAAAGGGATTTCGGGCTTCAGGTATCTTTGCAGGAATCAAAAAGAAAAAGAAAGATATGGCCTTGATTTATAGTGAGACACCTTGCAAAATGGCTGGTACGTTTACTACAAACTTAGTAAAAGCAGCACCAGTAAAATGGGATCAAAAGGTGGTAAAGGAATCTGAATTTACTCAAGCAATTGTGATAAATAGTGGTGTTGCAAATGCGTGTACGGGAGTAATCGGATATGAATATTGTGTGGATATGGCATCTGAGACAGCTAAGGCTTTAAATATACCCAAGGAGGCAGTGCTGGTAGCTTCTACGGGAGTAATTGGAAAGCAACTGCCAATGGACATCATATGTGCGGGAATTCCAAATCTAGCAAATAAGTTAGGGGATACACTAGAAGATGGTAAATTAGCAGCAGAAGCCATTATGACTACGGATACTATGTCAAAAGAAATTGCTTATGAATTTCAGATAGCTAATAAAACAGTAGTAATTGGTGGAATGTGTAAAGGTTCTGGAATGATACACCCTAATATGGCAACTATGCTTTGCTTTGTAACTACAGATTTATCGATAAGTAAAGAATTATTGCAAGAGGCATTGAGTGAAAATGTTAAGGATACCTTCAATATGATATCTGTAGATGGAGATACTTCAACTAATGATTCCGTTTTATTGTTAGCAAATGGTCAGGCAGGAAATCAAGAAATCACATCAAAGAATCAAGATTATGATATCTTTGTAGCGGCATTAAATGAGGTTATGATTACTATGTCCAAACTAATAGCGGGAGATGGAGAGGGAGCAACGGCACTTTTTGAAGTAGAGGTAATCGGTGCTGAAACAAAAGCTCAGGCTGTTACCCTTAGCAAAGCAATTGTAACTTCCAGCTTAACTAAGGCTGCAATTTTTGGACATGATGCAAATTGGGGACGTATTCTTTGTGCTATGGGATACTCCGGTGCAAACTTTGATCCAGATAAAACGGATATTTATTTTGAGAGTGAAAATGGAAAGCTTAAAATAGTAGAGAATGGAATGGCAACAGACTATAGTGAAAAAGAAGCCACTAATATTTTGGTTGCGAAAGAAGTAAGGGCGGTTGCTGATATTAAGATGGGGAATGAAAAAGCAATTGCTTGGGGATGTGACCTGACTTTGGATTATGTAAGAATTAACGCAGATTATCGTTCGTAAAATGGAGGCATTAAAATGGGAATGGAGAAATGGCTTGAAAAGGCAGAGGTATTAATTGAGGCGTTACCATATATTCAGCGTTTTAACCGAAAGATTATTGTGGTAAAGTATGGCGGAAGTGCCATGGTAAATGATGAACTGAAGAAAAACGTTATAAAGGATGTAACACTTTTAAAGCTTGTAGGGTTTAAGCCTATTATTGTCCATGGTGGCGGAAAAGAAATCAGTAGCTGGGTCCAAAAGGCAGGAATGGAACCAAGGTTTGTTAATGGCCTTCGAGTTACAGATGAAGCTACTATGGAAATAGCTGAAATGGTACTTGGAAGAGTGAATAAAAATTTAGTGCAGATGGTTCAACAATTAGGCATTAAGGCAATAGGCCTTAGTGGAAAAGATGGCGGTTTGTTAACCGTTGAAAAAAAGCTTTCAAACGGTGAAGATATTGGATATGTCGGAGAAGTAAATAAAGTAAATCCACAAATTATTTTTGATTTACTAGAAAATGATTACCTTCCAGTTATCTGTCCAATTGGAATGGATGAAGAGTATAATACTTATAATATTAATGCTGATGATGCAGCTTGTTCCATTGCTAGAGCAGTGAAAGCAGAAAAGCTTGCTTTTCTAACAGATATCGAGGGAGTATATAAAGATCCAGCGGATAAGGCAAGTTTAATCTCTGAGCTGACTATTAAAGAGGCGAAAGCATTGTTAAAAGAAGGCAATATAGGCGGAGGTATGCTTCCTAAAATTAATAATTGCATAGATGCCATTGAAAATGGTGTATCTAGAGTTCATATATTAGATGGAAGAATTCCACATTGTTTGCTATTAGAGATTTTTACCAATAAGGGGATTGGAACTGCTATTTTGCATGAGTCAGAAACAAAATTTTATTAGGAGGTATGATTATGAGTGGATATATGGAACAAGCGGATATGAGTTTGATACATACCTATAATCGTTATAAAATTCTTTTGGAAAAAGGGGAAGGCGTCTATCTCTATAATGCGGAGGGAAAGAAATATTTGGACTTTGCCGCGGGAATAGGTGTATTTGCTTTGGGCTATGGAAATAAGGAATATAATGATGGGTTAAAAGCACAGATAGATAAATTGATTCATACTTCAAATCTGTTTTATAATGAACCTATTATTGCAGCATCTAAAAATCTGGTAAAAGCCTCTGGCATGGACCGGGTATTTTTCACCAATAGTGGCACAGAAGCCATAGAAGGTGCTATAAAATTGGCGAGAAAATATGCTTACTTAAAAGATGCAAATACTGATCATGAAATTATTTCCATGAATCATTCTTTTCATGGGAGAAGCCTTGGGGCATTGTCTGTTACAGGTAACCCTATGTATCAAGAGGCTTTTAAGCCAATGGTTCAAGGGATAAAGTTTGCTGATTTTAATGATTTGGAAAGTGTAAAAGCGCAGTTAACAGATAAAACATGTGCTATTATATTAGAACCGATTCAAGGCGAAGGTGGTTTATATCCTGCAACAAAAGAATTTTTAGTTGGAGTAAAAAATCTCTGTATAGAAAATGAAATCCTTCTTATCTTTGATGAGATTCAATGTGGAATGGGCAGGACAGGGGATATGTTTGCGTGGCAACATTATGGAGTAAAACCAGATATTATGACGATAGCCAAAGCTTTGGGAGGAGGGGTTCCTGTAGGTGCATTTGCAGCAACGGAAAGCGTGGCATCTGCTATGGTACCAGGAGACCATGGTAGCACATATGGAGGAAATCCATTAGTAGGAACTGCTGTTACGAAAGTCTTTGAACTTTTTGAATCAAATTGTGTTTTAGAAAATGTAAAAGAAATAGGTGGATATCTGGAGCTAAAACTAAATGAATTAGTAGAAAAATATGAATTTATTAAAGAGAGAAGAGGAAAAGGCTTGATGCAAGGATTGGAATTGACAATCCCAGTGAGTAATATTATACTAAATGCATTGGATAATGGTTTGATTATTTTGTCAGCTGGTCCAAATATTATTCGCTTTCTTCCACCTTTAGTTATTACAAAATCAGATGTCGATGAAATGATTCAGAAGCTTGAAAGGGCATTGGCTTAAATGTGGAGGAGTAGTTAGGAGCCAAAATGAATTTGTTTTTAAAGAAGAATAGAAAAGTAATTATATTTGTTTTAATTTTAGTAATACTCTTGTTTGTTGGTTGCTTTAATAAACAAAAAAGTAATATAGAAACAAAAACAGACTTGAAAGTAACAGAAACGGTAGAGGGTTCTTTAGAAGAAAAAACGGAACCGATTGAAATGAATATTTGGTATACAAATGAAATTTTAGAAAGTTATATGAATGAAGCGGCTAGAGTGTACGGAGAAGAGAACAATGCAATTGTAACACCTAAGTTGGTTTCTACCATAGATTATTTAGAATCGATTAATAAGGCAAATATAGAAGAAAATAGTATTGTAGATGTATATATCTTAAATAGTGAGTCTATAGAAAAGGCTTATTTGGCAGGGTTAGCTTTGGAGAATGATGCGAATGTTTATAACGTAGCAAATTATCCGAAGGTAGCGCTGTCTGCATCTACGTATCAAGATAAATTGATTGGCTATCCACTATTTTTTGATACAGCATTCTTCTTATATAATAAGGCGTTTGTTCAGGAAGCTCCTAAAACCTTTACAGAAATAATTGAATTTTCACAAACCTTTGAAAGTTCTGAATATGAAGGGGTAGAAGGAATTCTCTGGTGGGATGTAAAAGATTTGTATTTTAATTATGCATTTGCAGGAGCGCACCTTGAATTAGGTGGAGAAAATGGTGATGATAGAACAATAGTAGATATTAATAATGAAGGCGTTATAGATGCGTTAACATCATATAAATACTTAAATCAAAAACTATATTTTGACACAGAAGGAATTACTTATGATACGGTATTTCAAAAGTTTTTAGAAGGAAAGCTAATTTATACCTTGGGAAGTTCTAGAAGTATAAAGGATCTTGCGTCCACAGAATTGGATTACGGTATTGCTGTGATACCAGATCTTGAAGAGGGAATAGAAACGAAAAGTATATCTATTAATTACGTAGCAATAGTAAATCCATATACGGAAGAGGAGGAGTATGCAAAAGATTTGGCTAAATTTATTTCCTATGATTTTGCGGATCATTTTTATTCTTATGCAGAGCGAATTCCTTCAAAGAGAATGTCTAATTATGAAAACCCAGAATGGACACATGTAATAGAACAATATGAAACTACCGCAGTTATGCCAAAGCTTATGGAGACTACTAATTTTTGGGTAGAACTTGAGGTGGCTATAAATCATATTTGGAGTGCTCAGTTAAATGAAGGAAAAGCAGGAGAAACAAGTGGAGATGCAGGTAGAGGCTCTGAAGAGAGTGAAGAAGAAGTATTGCAAAGAATAGAACAAGAGGCCAAAATGATTATTACAGAACAAATGACAAGGGTACAAGACCAAATGGTATTACAGCTTCAACAAATAGATGGCATGAATAGAATAAGGAGGTAACAACATGGATCGATGGTCGTTAGACGAGTTATACAAAGGGTATGATGATATAAATTATAAAAAGGATTTAGAAAGTTTTGCTCAAAAAGTAGAAGAGTATAAAGTGTATACTTCTAGTTTGGAGAGCAAAAAGCCAGAAGAAACTTTACTTGCTTTAATTGGATATGAAGAAGAAATTACAGTTTTTGCAAATAAACTAGGTGGATTTGCTTCTTTGAAGCAATCTGTTGATACAACAGATACTGAGACAGTGGCACAACTTGATAAGATTAAAAGAATCGTGAGTGAGACAAATAAGCCGAAAGCTATTTCAGATAAATATATAGGTAAGGTGAAAGGACTAGAGGATTTAATATCAAAAAATGAAAAATTAAATGCTTATAAGTTCTATCTTAAAGAAATTCAGAATATTGCAAAGCATACCTTGTCTGATGATGTGGAAGATGTAATCGGAAAGTTAGATTTGTCCGGTGGATCTGCATGGGAAGATATGCGTGATTACCTAGCTTCAGTTATGGAAGTGGAATACAAAGGAGAATCAATCACCTTGTCTGCGGTACGTAACTTAGCTTATAGTTCTGATTCAAAGGTGCGTAAAGAAGCATATGAGGCGGAACTTGCTTCTTATAATAAGATAAAAGATGCAGTTAGCTATTCATTGAATAATATTAAATTTCAAGTAAACACAATAAGTGGATTGAGAGGTTATGAATCTCCTTTAGATATGACATTGGAAATATCCAGAATGAAAAAAGACACCCTTATGGCTATGTTAGGTGAAATGCAAGTGTTTATGCCAAAGTTTCGTGAATATTTAAAGAGAAAAGCAGAGCTTCTAGGTCATAAAAATGGACTTCCTTTCTATGACTTATTTGCCCCACTTTCAGGGAATCAGAGAGAATTTACAGTAGAAGAAGCAAGAGATTATCTGTTGAAGCATTTTGGGAATTTTTCAAAGGATTTAGCAGAAATGGTTGAGAGAGCGTTTGATGAAGAATGGATTGATTTCTTTCCTCGAAAAGGAAAAGTTGGAGGAGCATTTTGCTCAAATCTTTCAGTTATAAAACAAAGTCGTGTTTTAACTAATTTTGATGGAACTTTAAGTTCTGTGATTACCTTAGCGCATGAACTTGGGCATGCATATCATGGATATTTGATTGAAGATCACCTTCCTTTGAATACAGATTACAGTATGCCAGTAGCTGAGACAGCATCTACTTTTAATGAAGCAATAATTATGAATGCTGCTATTTCAGAAGCAAGTGGAAAAGAAAAGATGGCCCTTATAGAAAGTCAACTACAGGATGTAACTCAAATTATCGTAGATATCTATTCTAGATTCTTATTTGAAAGTGAAGTATTCAAAAAGAGAGAAACAGGATTTATGTTTAGTGATGAACTGGAAGCAATGATGCTAGATGCCCAAAAGAAGGCATATGGCGATGGTTTAGATCCTGAATATTTACATCCTTATATGTGGATAAACAAGGGACATTACTATTCTTCAAGCTTAAGTTTTTATAATTTCCCATATGCCTTTGGCGGACTATTTGCAAGAGGCTTATATGCTAAATATCAGTCTGAAGGCTCTTCTTTTGTTGAGAAATATAAGAAGCTTTTACATGGAACTACAGTTGGCTCAGTGGAAGATGTGGCAAAAATAGCAGACATTGACTTGACGAAACCTGATTTTTGGAGAGAAAGTCTTCAAAGCTATGCGGATTTAATAGATGAATTTATAGAATTAAGTAAATAAATAATTGATTCATATAAAAAAGGACTGGTTACTAAGAGGCCACTGAAAAACTTGTAGTTTTTCAGTGGCCTCGTTACTAACCAGCCCTTTTTACGTATTTTAGTAATTGATTGCTCTACGTTCAAAGTATGCTTTTGGATGTGCACATGTAGGACAAACGGCAGGAGCTTCGTCACCTTCGTGAATATATCCACAGTTACGACATTTCCAACCGAAAGGAGCATTTCCTTTAAAGCTTTCATCTTTACGTAAACTTTCTAATAATTTCAAGTAACGTTGTTCATGAGCTGCTTCTACTTTAGCAACAAGTTCAAACTTACGAGCTAACTGTTCAAAACCTTCTTCTCTAGCTTCTTTAGCCATACGAACATACATATCTGTCCATTCATCATTTTCTCCAGCAGCAGCATCCACTAGATTTTCATCTGGAGTTCCAAGTCCGTGAAATTCTTTGTACCACATTTTTGCATGTTCTTTTTCTTGCTCTGCAGTTTCTAAGTATAGCTCAGCCATTTGTTCGTAGCCAGCTTTTTTGGCAACAGAAGCATAAAAAGTATACTTGTTTCTAGCCATTGATTCCCCTGCAAAAGCATCCATAAGGTTTTTTTCTGTTTTAGTTCCAGCGTATTTTGACATTGTTTAAATCTCCTTTTCTTTATATGAATTAATAATAGTAACCATTACTGATATTATATCTTAAGCAAATTACTTTGTCAAGTTAATTATTCTTCTGCACAAGACTTGCATTTTCCATAGAAGAAGAGGTTGTGCCCATCAATCTGTCCATCAAAATGTGTACTAGCAGATAGATTGATTTCATCTAATTCTGGTATATCTAAATCAATAATGCTGTTACATTCTGAACAAATAAAGTGATAATGTGGATGCATATCATGATCAAAGTGATCCGGATTACTTCCATATGAAATCTTATTTATTTCTTTCAACTCAGCTAGAAGAGATAAATTTCGATAAACGGTTCCTAAACTAATATTAGGAAATTCTTTTTTTATATTATGATAAACCAGATCAGCAGTTGGATGATCCTTTCGCTCTTTTAAAAATAGCTTAATAGCTTCTCTTTGGCGACTATATTTTAGAGTTTTCATAAGCACTCCTTCCCAGAAGTAATAATAGTAATAGTTATTGATATTATAAGGTAAAAACAATACAATGTCAAGTGGAGAACAATACAATGGCAAGTACTATTTTATTGACAAGTGGCAAAAAATTATATAAGATTTAATTAATAAGACAGAATATTCTGACAAGATAGGGAGGGAGAATGTGAAAGATTATAGTAAGCATATTTTTAAAATAACAGATAAAAAAAATAGAAGTCCTTGGGTAGAAGCCTTTAAAATAATTATATTCTATCTCATCTTTGGATTATTGTGGATTGTATTGTCCGATAAAATCTTATCTGCCCTTGCCACTGCGGAGTATCAATATATTCAAATTCAGCTGTATAAAGGCTGGATTTTTGTAGCCTTAACGGCAATTGTTTTTTATTTTATTATACTTCGAAGGATGAAAATGTATAAGCGTACTTTGGATGAGGTTTTTCTAGCAAATGAAGAACTTAGTATGACCAGTGAAGAGCTAATTGTATTAGGCGAGAAACTGGATCAGCAAAACCAAGAACTTAATCGACAAAGAGATACACTTTTAGAGAATGAGCAAAGATACAAGTTAGCAATTGAGGTGGCAAGTGATGGTATTTGGGACTGGAATTTTCTTGACAATAAATACTATTTTTCAATTATTCAAAGGCCTACGTTTGGCTACTTAGTAAAAGATACCAGTGGTATGATTGCAGACTGGCAAGAATATTTGCATCCAGAAGATAAAGAAAGGGCTCAAGAAAATATACGGAAGTATTTGGATAACCCAGAGGGAAGCCTAGAGCAATCTTATCGGGTTCGTTCTATATATGGGGATTATCGCTGGATATTAAGTAATGGAAAAGCAATATTTGATGAAAATGGAATTCCGAGAAGAATGACAGGAACTCATAAAGATATAACAAACCAAAAAGAAATGGAAGAGCAACTTCATGTGGCTTCCTATTTTGATTATTTAACAGGTCTACCTAATAGAATAATGTTTGAGCAGGAGGCAGGGAAGCTTCTTAATCTTGCAAAGCATTCCAATGAAAAATTAGGATTTATCTACCTTGATATTGATGATATTAAGCATATAAATGATATTATGGGACATTCAGAAGGTGACAAGGTAATCAGAAAAATAGCAAAAGTACTATCTAGTTCTTTGACAAAACCGAATCTTGTTGCAAGAGTAGGCGGAGATGAATTTGGAATTCTTCTACCCAAAAGGGAAAGTATTAGCCAAATAGAAATGGATATAGGTATTATTTTAAAGCAGATAAAGGAAAATTGGGTTTTAGAGGATAAAAGTTTTTTGATATCTGCCTCTGTAGGAATTGCCATTTATCCAGATCATGGAAGGGATTACAACACCTTAATGAAAAATGCAGATACGGCAATGTTTAAGAGCAAAGATGATGGAAAAGGTAAATATGTTGTATTTAATGAAGATATGCAACAAGAAACGCTTGAATATGTAAATTATAGTGGTAGATTAAGAAAAGCGATACAAGAGGAACAATTTGTTCTTTATTACCAACCACAGGTGGATATTTCGACAAATGACATTATAGGAGCAGAAGCTCTAATACGCTGGCATCAACCGGAACAGGGGTTTATACCACCGGGCGAGTTTATACCATTTGCTGAAAGAACAGGTTACATAGACGATATTGAAAATTGGGTCCTTAGAACTGCATTTGAACAGAAGAAGGATTGGTATGAGAAAGGTTACATAGATTTTAAACTATCTGTGAATTTATCCAGTCAAAGGTTGACACAACCTGGATTGGTAGAAGGAATCAAACAAATTCTTGCTGAAAAGAAAATGGATGCAAGAGGAATCGAACTAGAAATTACGGAAACAGCGGTTATTGATAATTTAAATAAAGCTATCCTTACTTTAAATGAGCTAAAAGAGTTGGGTTTTCATATTGCTTTAGATGATTTTGGGACAGGACATTCTTCCCTTACTTATTTACAAAAGCTTCCTATTGATATATTAAAGATAGACCGAAAATTTATTATGAATGTTATGGATGAAAACGAAGAAGTTTATATCTTTAAAATGATTGTAGATTTGGCACATAATCTAAACCTAAAAGTAGTAGCAGAAGGCGTGGAAACGAAACAACAATTGGCTTTTCTTAAAAAGAATTCATGTGATATCGCGCAAGGGTATTATTATGAAAGACCGATTCCTGTTTCAGAATTTGAACAATTATTAGAAAAAACTGGTGGATGCTAAATAGCATCTACCAGTTTTTTAATAGCTGTAGCAGCTTTTTCTCTTGTAACATAGCTGTTTGGATTTGTTCCTTTGGGGAGAAGATCTAATGTATTGCCTTGGTTAAGGACTCTGCTTTGATATCCGTTTTTACAGAAGGAAATAAGTTGTTCCCATGTAACTGGCTCGTTTGGATGAAAGTTTCCATCTGCAACATAGATAGAATCTACAAGTTCATTTTGAAAAGCAATCTCCACGGTACCTGCAAACCATTCATGGCCGATAACATCTGGGTATCTGTCGTTATATACATTCATGGGCACGTATTTTACAGCTTTTACAACAAAGCTTAAAGCTTCCACTCTTGTAATTATGTCATTTGGACGGAAGGCTTCATCCGTGTTTGAAATGATACCTGATTTGGTTAAGGCTTCTATCTCAGATTTTTCAGGTGAATTTGCAATATCATTAAAATTCACTGAAAATGCTTCTAGAATTTTCGAGGTATCAAATCCTGCAGGTGGCTCTGGCAATGTGATTATAGCAGGTGGTAGGAAGGAATTGCTTCTCTCGATAATAAAATCTGTTAGTACTGGGATATTTATTTCTCTACAACATTCTGCAACAAAGCCAGCCATGAGAAAGGCACCATAATCGTTGGTGTGAGTGTAGTCTTTAGGGTAAAAATAGCGTTTTGAGTTTTCAAGTCCTTCCGATAAAATAAAGTCTTTGCTCTTTTTGTGTAAGTCTAAAACAGGAACATTGAGTTCACTGCCCACTTCTTTACATGTGTTTGCATAATCTATTAGTAAATCGTTATAAGAACCATCGGCTCCTTTCCAAGTATTACGAGCTAATGGAGTAACAATAATGGGAGTCGCCCCTTTTGCTCGAATTTCTGCCACATAAGTTCTTAAGTTCTTTGCATATCCACCGTTTGCATCTAGATGTGGAAGTTTTTGATCATTGTGAGCAAATTGTATAAGGAAAAAGTCACCAGTTTTTATAATATCTTCTACAATAGCATAATGCCCTTCGTTTCGGAATGTTTCTGTAGTAAGTCCGGAATGAGAATGATTAGAAAGAGCAATGCCAGACTCTAAATAGGAAGAAAAGCATTGAGCCCAACCAGAGTAACAGCAGCCTGGGGCATAGGGATAGGATCCGCTTTGATCTGCTACGGTAGAATCCCCGGCGATATAAAT
>CAYYVJ010000032.1:0-4719 GCA_964475115.1 uncultured Lachnospiraceae bacterium | reverse complement strand
CATAGGGATAGGATCCGCTTTGATCTGCTACGGTAGAATCCCCGGCGATATAAATAGTAGGCGCTTCTATTTGGGAGATAGAAACTGCAGACAAGGTGGGGCTGTCGGCAAATATAGTCAAGTCAAAAGAAGTATCTGAAAAAGGAACAGTTTTACTTCTTGGAATAATATCAGAGATATTAATCGTATAAGAAGTTTGAAAAACTTCTCCTGGATTAAGTTTTATCCCAAGATCCATTAATCTTCGTCTTCCGGTAAAAATCATTAGATCTTTAATCCCTTTTGCTCCGCCATCGATGGTAATGGTTACTTGGTAATTACCTTGTATGGGGACATCTGTCTTAAAAATAAGAGGGAGAGTTGAGTCTTGAGGAATATTACAACCCCAATCATTTTGGCTTAAAGTAGTTAAATTCTTTCCGGCAAGCCAATACCATGGTTCAAAAGCAGAATTGATTTCTGAGATTTGTAAGCTTTCAAAGGAATTGCGATTCTCTTCAATTACAAATCCATAGCCTGTATCGGGAGAGTAAAGCTCATTTGCATCTACGGCAATAGAATTCATATTTTTGTATTTGGGGCCAAATGTAAAATGTTTTTCAAACATGTCCATCCTCCATCCTTCTATTTTATTTAAAAGCTATTATACTCTACCTTACTAAAAAATAAAACATTATTATAATAAAATAATCCATTTAAAAAATTTGACATATACGATACACTAAGCTATGATAAAAAAATATCGAAAGTGAAGTATGGAGAGCTGAAAGGATGGACTATAAGAAATGGGAACAGAATTAAAAAGAGATAGTTTTACTCTTCCAGGTGAGTCTGGTTATGAAGAATTGACATTAAACCTAGCAAAAAAATGGGGTGCTGATGTGATTCGTGATAGTGATGGAACTCAGCTATCTGATGAAATTATAAACTCGGGTCATGGTATCTATTCAACAATTTGTTTGATTCGTTCAGATAATGAATGGGCGAAACAAAACATGGACAAGCTACAACAAAACTTTTTAATGAGTTTTCCCGTTGTTGCAGATGATAACACCATTACGATAGACCCTATTAAAGGATATTTTAGAGAACAGTTCATTATTAACAAAAATGATGATCCGAAAGAATTTTGGCAAGTATTTGATCGTACTACTGGGGAAGAAGTTGCACTTTCTGATTGGAGCTTTGAAGCAGAGACTGGTTTGCTAACAATTATAAATGCTAAGAAATGGCATAGTTATACAGTTAACTTTCTTGCAATAAGATTGTGGGAAGAAATATCTATGTACAATCATATTACAAATGACTGGGGAGACAAAGAGCACTTGATGGCAGTTGAACCACGTTACCCAGAAACTCAGGAAAATATATTAAAGTGGTTAGAAGAGTGGTGTATTTCTCATCCCGCTACTACAGTAGTGAGATTTACTTCTATGTTTTATAATTTTGCTTGGTTCTGGGGAGATGATGTAAATAATAGGAACTTGTTTAGTGATTGGGGTTCTTATGATTTCACTGTAAACCCATTGGCACTTAGAGCGTTTGAAGCTCAAAAGGGCTATAAAATGACTTCTGAAGATTTTATAAATAATGGAAAATACAATTCAACCCATAATGCTCCTTCGGAAAAGTATAAAGCTTGGATGGATTTTGTGAATGAATTTGTAGTAGAGTTTGGTAAAAAGTGTATTGACTTAGTTCACAAATACGGAAAGAAAGCGTATGTGTTCTATGACGATAGCTGGGTTGGTGTAGAACCATATGGAAAGAGATTTCCTGAATTTGGATTTGATGGTTTAATTAAATGTGTATTTAGTGGATTTGAAGCAAGACTATGTGCAGGAGCGAAAGGAGTAGAGACAAAGGAATTAAGACTTCATCCTTATTTATTCCCTACAGGCCTTTCTGGTGAACCTACATTTGCACCTGGTGGAAATCCAAAGCTTGATGCACAGAAATTCTGGAAGGATGTAAGACGTGCTCTTCTTAGAAAGCCAGTAGATCGTATTGGACTCGGCGGATATTTACATTTAGTAGAACCTTTTGATGATTTTATGGATTATATAGAAAAAGTAACGGATGAATTTCGTTTGCTAAAATCATTTCATACAAATGGAGAACCTTATGTAATTCCTGGGAAGGTTGCTATCTTAAGTGCATGGGGTGATTTGCGTTCATGGACATGTAGTGGTCATCTACATGAGCATCCGGAGACAGATTTAATAAATATTATTGAGTCTTTATCAGGTCTTCCATTTGAGGTAGAGTTTATTAGTTTTGATGACGTAAAAGAAAAAGGTATTTCAGAAGATATTAAGGTCGTTATCAATGCGGGAATTCTAAATAGCGCATGGAGCGGTGGAGATAGCTGGAAGAATGCAGTTGTAGTTGAAAGAATTACAGAATGGGTTGCAAATGGTGGTGGATTTATTGGTGTAAATGAACCGTCTGCCACAGATTTTAGCACACAATTCTTCCAATTAAGCCATATTCTTGGTGTAGATAAAGATTTAGGAACAAAGAATTGCCAAGGTAAATATAGATACACATTAAAAGATAAACATTTTATTACAGAAGACGTGGAAAATATAGACTTGCCGATTTCTGAGGGGGTATTTGTACTTTCTAAAGACGTAAATGTTTTAAAAGAATCAGACAAGACTCCGATTTTAACAACACATGAATTCGGAAAAGGTCGCGGTATTTATATGTCAGGATACAGATTTAATCTTTTAAATACAAGATTATTAATGAACGCTATTTGTTATGCTGGAAGAAATGAAGAAAGTGTAAAAAATTATATTTGTTCAAATCCATTGACAGAATGTGCTTACTATCCACAGGGTGATAAGCTGGTAATCATAAATAACTCTGAAAAACCACAAAGCACATCCGTAAGAATGGCTAATGGAAAAGAAATCACAGTAGAGTTAGAGGCATTTGATATTGAGATCATTTCATAATAAATAAATATATAAAAGCGGGTAAGAATATCAATTGCTGATATCCTTACCCGCTTTTTTAATTAGAAAAGAACCTTCTTCTGTTTTTCTAGTGAAAATAATAAAACCATTCCAAAAATACCACAAGATATAAGTTCACCAGCACCAACGGTTGCCATTAAAGACCATATAGGAGCTGAGATTCCATATCCATAGATTAAAATAAATGGAACAACTAGTGTGTTAGCTACAATAGGCGGAATGGGAGCTAAGAACTTATTGTGCTTCCTAAGGGCATATGTACCGAAGGCAGCTACTAAGGTAGTCAGACTACCAAATACAATATCGATTAAAATAGCACCCGTTAATAAATTGCTTAGTAAACATCCGATAAATAGACCGGGAATAGCTGCTGGAATAAAATACGGTAAAATAGTGAGGGATTCAGAGAGTCTGACTTGAATGGCTCCTGATGCTAATCCAAGAGCATTAGCAAAAAATGTTAAGACCACATAGATGGCTGCTATCATAGCAGCTTGAACAATAAATAATACCTTTTGATTTTTCATTTTTTATCTCCTTTAGTTTTGTTTTATGTCAGGAAGGTTACGAACTGACAGCAAGATATAATATAACTCATTAAGGGAGAAAGTTCAAGCATTATCAAACTGAAAAACATCCAAACAATAAAATGGGTTTTGAAAATATAACTTGTAATAATGCATAAAATTGATAAATTAATATCAGGTATAAAGTTGAAATTGCACAAAATATGTATGTAAGTGATTAGAAGTTTACTCTTTTTGTTGTTATAATAACCTATATTGTTAGTAAAGAAGAGAAAAGTCTTCTTATAGCATTTAAGTATAAGGAGGAAGAAAAAATGGTAAGTAACAAAGTAAAAAATCCAACTGCACCTCGTAAAAAAGGAGTTATGCATTTTTTAAAGCGTGATTGGCAGTTATACGTATTATTATTATTTCCATTATTATGCGTATTGATTTTTAACTACGCAGCATACCCGGGATTAAGAATGGCTTTTATGGATTATAAGCCAGCTAGAGGTTTTGATGGATCCAAATGGGTTGGATTAGAGATATTTCAAAAAGTTTTTAAAGATGCAGATTTTATAAGAGCAATTAGAAACTCTCTTTCATTTAACATATTAGACTTAGCGATTGGTTTTCCAATGCCTATTGTTTTAGCACTTATATTAAATGAAGTTCGTTTCCCTAAATTCAAAAAAGTGACTCAGACTATATTGTATTTACCTCACTTTTTGTCATGGGTTATTGTAGCGAGTGTTGCATATACAATGTTTAAGCCATCTTCAGGATTGATTAATATTTGGCTTGTAGATAAAGGCCTTATTGCTCAAGGTATTCCTTTCTTAACTGAGAAATGGCACTGGGCAGCATCCTACTTGCTAATTGGTGTATGGCAGAGTATGGGTTGGGGAACTATTATTTACCTTGCTGCTATAACAGGTATTAGTGGAGAGCTTTATGAAGCGGCTAGTATTGACGGAGCAAACCGTTGGCAGAAGATGCTTAATATTACATTACCAGGAATTAAGAGTACTACAGTTACACTTCTTATTATGAACTTAGGACGTAACTTGATGGGAAGTAACTTTGAACGATTAAATGCTTTTGATAATGTTCAAGTTAGAGATTTCCAATATCAATTAGCAGTTTATGTATATCAAAAAGGTCTTGCTGGAGGAAACTTTAGTAGGGCAACAGCAGTTGGTTTATTCCAATCTGTAGTAGGTTTA
>CAYYVJ010000031.1:0-20727 GCA_964475115.1 uncultured Lachnospiraceae bacterium | reverse complement strand
GGATTCGAACCTTCGAAATCGTCGATAACAGATTTACAGTCTGCCCCCTTTGGCCACTCGGGAACCCATCCAAATCACTTCTAACAATAAAAGACTATATCATAATTCAATCTAAATAGCAAGTGTTTTTGAGAAGAAAAAATTCTTTTTTGCAAAGGTAATATATTTTTTTACCTTTGCTTGTGTTATAATGTTAATCACCCTTTACCATTGTACAATTAAAATAATAAATGAGGTGCAAAGTGAAAGTTTTATTGATAGGAATTAATGCAAAATACATACATTCAAATCTAGCTGTCCATAGCCTTAAGGCATATGCGGATAGATATAAAGAGAATATTGAGATTGTAGAATATACAATTAATCACTATAAGGATTTTATATTAGGTGATATTTTCAAGAAGAAACCAGATATTATAGGTTTTTCTTCTTATATTTGGAATATAGAATTAGTAACAGGGATTATATCAGAATTACAAAAAGTGTTACCAGATACCCATATTTGGTTAGGTGGACCAGAAGTGTCTTATCGCCCCAATGAAGTATTAGAAGAGTATCCATATGTAAAAGGGATTGTGATAGGAGAGGGAGAAGTATCTTTCTTAAATATCATGGAACATTACTTAGATAATGAAAAAGCCTTAAGTGAAATACGAGGAATTTTATATAGAGATGAAAATGGAGATATTATTTCCAATCCTGCAGCAGAAGTTCTGGATATGAGTACGATTCCCTTCCCTTATCCAGAACTGGATAAGTTTGAGAATAGAATAATCTATTATGAAAGTAGTAGAGGCTGTCCATTTTCATGCAGCTATTGTCTGTCTTCCGTAGAGAAGAGAGTGCGTTTTCGAAATGTAGAGCTAGTGAAAGAAGAATTACAACACCTCATGGACTGCAAAGTGCCTCAGGTAAAGTTTGTAGACAGAACCTTTAATTGTAATCATAAACATACCATGGAGATATGGGGATTTATTCATGAAAACGATAATGGAATTACAAACTTTCATTTTGAGATATCTGCAGATCTTTTGAATGAAGAAGAGCTAGATTTAATTAGTAAGATGCGCCCTGGTTTAATACAACTAGAAATAGGAGTTCAATCTACGAATCCTGATACGTTAAAGGCAATAGATCGTACAATGGATTTAACTAAATTAACGGAAATTGTAGAGAGAATTAATAGTAAAGAAAATGTTCATCAGCATCTTGATCTGATTGCAGGGCTCCCATATGAAGGTTATAAAAGTTTTAGTCGCTCTTTTAACCAAGTCTATGCAATGAGACCAAATCAGCTTCAATTAGGGTTTTTGAAGCTATTATCAGGAACGGTTATGGAGAAAAAAAAGGAAGAGTACAACATTGTATATCAAGAATTTCCACCATATGAAGTTCTTTATACGAAATGGCTTAGCTTTGATGAAGTTCTTAGGTTGAAAAACATAGAGGAAATGGTTGAAGTATATTATAATAGTAGTCAATTTATTTATAGTCTTAAATACTTAGAAAAATTATTTGAAAAACCTTTTCAACTTTATGAAAAGTTGGCAGATTTTTATGAGGTCAATCAATTATTTGAAGTAAAGCATAATAGAATAGATAGATATCTTTATCTGTTTAAGTTTGTAAAAGAGATTACTGGTGAAGAATGGCAACAGGAATTTTCTGCTTTATTAGTGTTCGATTTATATGTAAGAGAGAACCTGAAAAGTCGTCCTTCTTTTGCAGAAGATGAAACAGAATATAAAACTTTTGTAAGAAAGTTTTATGAAGCCCAAGAGAAAGAGAATACAGTGCTACTTGATTACATTGGATATAATGCAAAGCAAATGAGTAGGATGACACATATAGAAAGATTTTGTATAAATCCATTTACTTTAAAGAAGGAAGAGACCTATATATTGTTTGATTATAAGAATAGAAATCCTTTGACTTATGAAGCGAGGACGATGGAAATATATTAGGAGGAATTATGATTTCCAAAAAGAAGATAACAGAGATATTAAGCTTATTAGATGAATACTATACAAGTGAATATAAAATTTATTTAGATCATGAAACTCCTTGGCAATTATTAATTGCAACAATGCTTAGTGCGCAATGTACAGATGCAAGGGTAAATATAGTGACCAAAGACTTGTTTCAGAAATATAAATCTTTGGAGGACTTTGCAAATGCAAAGCAGTCGGAACTAGAAAAGGATATTTATTCTACGGGTTTTTATAAAAATAAAGCCAAGAACATTATTGCCTGTAGTAAAACTTTAGTAGAAGAATATGATGGAAAAGTTCCGAATGATATAGACGCTTTAACCAATCTGGCGGGAGTGGGTAGAAAGACTGCCAATGTTATACGGGGAAGTGTGTTTCATGTGCCTAGTATAGTGGTAGATACGCATGTGAAGCGAATATCAAAAAAATTAGGTATTACAAAAGAAGACGATCCTGTAAAGATAGAATTTGATTTGATGAAGAAATTACCAGAAGATCATTGGATTGTGTATAACACTCAAGTCATTGCTCATGGCAGAACTATTTGCACTGCAAGAAGTCCCAAATGCAAAGAATGCTTTTTAAATCACCTTTGCCCATCAGCAGAATTACTAGAAAAGAGGAAGAAATGATTAACACCTATGTAGCAATAGATATTGAAACTACGGGTCTAAATCCAAAGACAGATAGAATCATAGAATTGGGAGCCGTAAAAGTAGAGAATGGTGAGATAATAGATACCTTTGAAACACTAGTAAATCCCAGACAAAATATTTCCGATTTTATTAAAGAATTGACTGGGATAAATGAGAATGATCTCCAAGATGCACCAGACATACAAGAGGTTTTAGTGAACTTTATAGAATTTTGTGAAGGTTATGTTCTTTTGGGACATAATGTGATCTTTGATTATAGTTTCATAAAAAGAAATGCAGTGAATCTGGAGTTGGAATTCGAAAAAGAGGGAATGGATACCTTGAGGATTGCCAGAAAAGTACTGCCAGATTTAAAAAAGAAATCATTGTCTTATTTATGCGAATACTATAGAATAGAAAACAAAAATCAACATAGAGCATTTGATGATGCAGAGGCAACAGTTACCCTTTATAAGAAATTGGCGTTGGATTTTGGAAATATAGAAGGTGGGCAAGAGATATTTTTACCTCAAAAGTTAAACTATGAGATAAAAAAAGAAGGGCCGATAACAAAGGCCCAGAAAAAATACTTAAGCAATTTACTCGAATATCATAAGCTGCCAATTGAAGAAGAAGTTGATTATCTAACTAAAAATGAAGCTTCCAGAAAAATTGATTCCATTATATTAAGTTATGGGAAGATTATGTAATTTCTTTAACTCCTCGATAAGAGAAGGACTGCTTAGAGACTTTAGGTCATTAGCTACAGAAATTAGATTAGTGATTTTATCAGAAGTACCTTCTTGGATATAAAGTTCTGCTAATAAAATATAATGCGCCTTTATATCAGTGCGACATGCTACGCCAAATTCTAAGACTTGAACTGCTTCTTTCCTAAGTCCAAGTTCATCTAAGGCGGATGCCCAACGATAGAGAGCATGAGCCAAATAAGTAAAGTTTTGGTCATATCTAGAGAGTGCTTCTAGATTACCTACCCCATACTGGAGTTTTAAGTCAGTATTGGTATATCCTGTTAGGTTAATGATTTTTTCTTTTGAAAGCTCTAAAACCCTTGCTTCTTGTTCCATAACTTTTTCATCATTGCTAGAAAAAAAGGGTAGGGAATTTTCGGATACTGTGATATAATGAAGTGAATCTATGGATTTTTTTCTCACAGTATTTGACTGTGACTCGAGGTCCCAAAAAGAGTTTTCTTTTCTTCGAGATTTCTTTAGTTTATAATTAAGCCATAAGACAAAAATTATAAACCACATTAGAAAAATGGGAAGCTGAAATTGCATAGTGGTTTCTCCTATTGTAATTTTATATAATAATTGTAAAAGAGGTGATATTAATGTATTTTAATAATAAAAGAAAGAAAATAGTATCTACAGTAATTATTCTACTGTTAGTACTCGCTATGATAGTACCAAGCATACTTTCAATGATAGGTTAGTAAAATATTCTCACATAACTATACAAAAAAAAATACTAGGTGTCAAACCATGTGTTTTTATTTGTATTAAACCCACCATGTGACTTGTAAAGGGATCCGGAAGTAGAAAGGATTTTGTATATGAAAAAAAAATATGTAAAGAAAGTAGCCGTGATAAGTTTTCTGGGTGTACTATTTTTGTCTCTAGCTATAGCCGTAAGCAACTTTTCTGACATAGGAATTATTTCCTCTAGTAGGGTAAAGGCAGCTGGAAACCGTGTGGAAGATGATAAAATATTAAGCGGTATCTACATAGGACCGGTAGATGTGGGCGATTTGACTCATGAAGAGGCAAAAGCAGAAATAGAAAAGTACGTGGATGCTTTAAAAACCAAGACTGCTTTATTGTCTATTGCTAGCATAAAAGATGAACAGGATTCTACTTTTGCCACCTTGGAAGAGTTTGGCTTGGAGTGGACAAATGAAGACGTATTAAAAGAGGCTCTTGCTCTTGGAAAATCAGGAAATCTTATAAAGCGATATAAAGCAAAGAAAGATATAGAAAATGAAACGGTACTCTTTGAGTTAGAGTTTAAGGTAGAAAAGGATAAGATTGTACAGATTCTAGAAGATCGGGCTATCCCATTTGAAATAGAAATGGTAAACGCTACTTTAATAAAAAATGACAATGGTTTTAGTGCAACAGATGAAAAAATTGGAAAGTCCATAGATGTAGAAACTACAGCAGAGAAAATCAATCATTTTTTGAAAGAAGAATGGGACTATTCGCAAGAAGACTTACAGTTTGATGTTGTAACTGAAATTAATATGCCGACAGTGACAAAAGAAATGTGCCTTTTGATTAAAAGCACACCAATGGCATCTTACACTACGGCTTATGCGAGTTCAGGACTAAGTAGAACAGCAAACATCGATGTATCAGTAGAGAAAATCAATGGAGCGATAGTAATGCCTGGAGAAGAATTTTCTACTTTAGCATATATGACTCCGTTTTCAGTAAACAATGGTTATCATCCAGCAGGTTCTTATTTTAATGGAAAAGTAGTGGATAGCTTGGGTGGTGGCGTATGCCAGGTTTCTACAACACTTTATAATGCAGTTTTATTAGCAGAGCTTGAAGTTACAGATAGACGAAACCATGGATTAACAGTTGGCTACGTTCCTCTGGCAGCAGATGCTGCGATTGCCGAAAGTAGTGGAATGGATTTTAAATTTGTAAATAATACAAATGCTCCTATTTATATTGAAACATACACAAAAAATAAAACAGTAACTTTTAATATTTATGGAAATGATGAAAGAAATTCGAATAGAAGCATTGAATATAAAACAGAAGTACTTGAAAAAGTGGATCCACCAGCAGATGTTGTTACAGAGGATCCTAATTTACCAGTAGGAACCAGAATTGTGACTCAGAGTGCTCATGTTGGATATACTGCAGTTCTTTATAAACATATATATGAAAATGGAGTATTGCTAGAGAAAATTAAAGTAAATCAGAGTAAATATAGGGCGACACCAACCTATGTAACAATAGGTACAAAGCCAGTGGAAACTTCAGTAGGAGAAACAATCCTTGATCCGACAACGGTAACGGAAGACCCATCTGGAGAAGTTCCGGTAAATGCTCCAATTGAAACAGTACCTAGCGAAACAGTACCTAGCGAAACGATTGCTCCAATAGATTAGTTTAGAATAATAGCTGTAACTATTTTAGTTACATGATATGGGTGAAAGGAAACGTTTAAATATGCGAGAGAAAATTTTAACCATGATTGAAAAAAATAGCAAGATCGACATTAAGGATTTGGCAATCTTACTAGGTGTATCAGAAGTAGAGGTAGCAAATGAGATTGCAGATATGGAAAAGAACCAAATTATTTGTGGATATCATACTTTAATCAACTGGGATAATACAAGTGATGAAAAAGTAACTGCGCTAATTGAAGTTAGGGTAACGCCACAAAGAGGTTTAGGTTTTGATAAGATTGCAGAGAGAATTTATAATTTTGATGAAGTTCATGCAGTGTATTTAATGTCTGGAGGTTTTGATTTTACAGTTATTATTCAAGAAAAAACGATGAAGGCTGTTGCTCAGTTTGTTACCAGCAGACTTGCTCCTATGGATGCAATATTAAGTACTGCCACCCATTTTGTATTAAAGAAATACAAAGATCATGGAACCGTACTTATAGAAAAAAGTACAGATGAAAGGATGTTGGTGACACCTTGAGAAATTTTTTATCAGATAAGATTGTACAGATACAACCATCAGGCATAAGAAAGTTTTTTGATATTGTAAGTGAAATGAAAGATGCTATTTCATTAGGTGTAGGTGAACCAGATTTTGATACTCCTTGGCACATTAGAGAAGAAGGTATCTACTCTTTAGAAAGAGGAAGAACCTTTTATACTTCAAATGCAGGATTAAAAGAGCTTAAGATTGAAATTTGTAATTATTTTGAGAGAAAAATGGGTTTATCTTATAATTATGAAAAAGATGTTTTGGTTACAGTGGGCGGAAGTGAAGCAATTGATGTGGCTTTACGTGCAGTGATTAATCCAGGTGATGAAGTGTTGATTCCGCAACCAAGTTATGTTTCTTATTTGCCATGTACCGTTTTAGCTGATGGTGTTCCTGTAATTATAGAACTAAAAGCAGAAAATCAATTTAAGCTTACAAAGAAAGAACTTTTAGACGCAATTACACCAAAGACAAAAGTACTTATTTTTCCTTTTCCCAACAATCCTACGGGTGCAATTATGGCGAGGGAAGAGTTAGAAGAAATAACTGAAGTATTAATTGAAAAGGATATTCTAGTGATTTCTGATGAGATTTATTCTGAACTAACATATAAAGGGACTCATGTTTCCATTGCTACCTTGCCTGGAATGAAAGAAAGAACCATTGTTATCAATGGATTTTCTAAATCATATGCCATGACAGGATGGAGACTAGGATATGCAGTAGGTCCTGCTGAAATAATTGAACAGATGATAAAAATTCATCAATTTGCTATTATGTGTGCCCCAACGACTAGTCAGTATGCGGCTATCTCAGCCTTAAAGAATGGTGACAAGGATGTTGAGAATATGCGTGAAGCTTATAATCAAAGAAGAAGATATTTGCTTCATGAATTTGATAGAATGGGTCTACAATGCTTTGAACCAAATGGTGCTTTTTATGTCTTTCCAAGCATTAAAAGGTTTGGTATGTCTTCGGAAGAATTTGCAACGAGGCTTTTAGAAGAAGAGAAGGTAGCGATTGTTCCAGGAACGGCTTTTGGAGATTGTGGAGAAGGATATTTGAGAGTTTCTTATGCGTATTCTCTAGAAGATTTGAAAGAGGCATTGAGCAGATTTGAAAGATTTGTAAAAAAATTAGACGAAAAGAATTAAAAATTATAATAGAAATGGATATAAGATGAATATAGTATTATTAGAACCAGAAATGCCTGCAAATACAGGTAATATTGGAAGGACTTGTGTAGCCACTGCTACAAAGTTACATTTAATTGAGCCTATGGGTTTCAGAATTAACGATAAAATGGTAAAAAGAGCAGGCTTGGATTATTGGAAAGATTTAGATGTGACCGTCTATGAAGATTTTGAAGATTTTCTAGATAAAAATCCAGGAGCAAAAATATATATGGCTACTACAAAAGCCCCAACCCTCTATTCAGAGGTATCTTACGAATCAGATTGTTTCATTATGTTTGGAAAAGAAAGTGCTGGAATACCAGAAGAAATCTTAGTAAAACATCAAGATACAGCTGTTCGTATACCTATGAATGAAGAAATTAGGTCTTTGAATTTATCAAATTCTGTAGCCATTCTTTTATATGAGGCATTAAGACAAAATAATTTTTCTCATATGCAGTTACATGGTAAGCTTCGTAATTATGATTGGGAATAAAAAAGGTGGGTTAACAATTGTTAACCCACCTTTCTTATTCTATTACGACTGCAGCATTTGCAGTAAATTCCTTTACTTTATCCCAGAGCATAGCCTCTTTGATTTTAGCTTCTCCGTGCTTTTCTACAAAGGTTTTTGTATCGTCTGTGCCATACAATGCAGCATATTCAGGCAAAAGTTTTTTGTATTCGCTGCTACTTAATTGAATGTTTTCTTTGTCAGCAATCGCCTCAAGAGTAAGTATTTGTGCAACCATTGTCTGCGCATATTCTTCAATGGTTATTCCATACATATTCTTTACAAATTCTTCTACATCTACTTTATTAATAGAAGCATATACATCAAATTGAGCTTTTAATTGTTCTATTTGAGCTTCTACTTGCCCTTCAGGATAACCCAATCTTTCTACATTATCCATTATTTTAACCCAAACATCATTTATTTTACCTAATCTTACTGCCTCGTTTTTTTCTACTGTAAGAGCTTCTTTTGTACCATTTCTGTATTCTTCTACAGTTTTATAGTTTAGGTTAGTGTTAACAAAGTCATCTGTTAGTTCAGGAAGAATTTTCTCCTGAATAGAGTTAATCTTTACTGTAAAAACAATGTCTTTTCCTGCAATGGTTGAATCCGTAAAATCTTCAGCTAAGACTAAATTTAAAGTAGCAGTATCGCCTGTTTGGTAGCCTAGAAGCTGTTCGTCGAAACCATCTACAGAAATTTGTTTTCCTCCAACAACTAATTCATAGTCAACAGTAGTAAATCCAGTGATAAGTTTCCCGTCTACAGTTCCATTTAAATCAATATTTACCTTATCTGTTTCTTTAATTCCTCTTGCGCTTGTAATTTCATAAGTAGAATATCCTTCTAAATCAGATGCAATTCTATTTTCAATGTCTTCTTCTGTTACTTCGTTAGAAGCTAAAGTGACTTCAATTCCTTTGTATTCCCCAAGTTTAATGAATTCATTAGGGTCATAATCCTTGGTGATTTTATAGCTTCCGCAACTTGTTAGTAGAAATAGGCTAAGTACGATTCCTGTTAATGTAAATTTTTTCTTCATGTTATTCCCTTCTATTTATGTTAGTAGTTTTTTATGATTTTCCCTTTGGGAGAGTAAATATAAATTCGGTACCAACGCCTTCTGTAGAGACAACGTCGATATTTTCATTGTGGGCCTGAATGATCTCTTTTGTAATGGAAAGTCCAAGTCCAGTACCCTTCTTATCCTTCCCTCTAGAGGAATCTGTTTTATAAAAACGGTCCCATATTTTATTGACATTGCTTTTTGAAATACCAGTTCCAAAATCTCTAATAGATATAAATATCTTACCAGTTTGCTCATAAACGGTAATCTGGATGCTGGAATTTGCATTACTAAATTTGACCGCATTATCAATTAAATTATATAGCACCTGTTGTATTTTACCAATGTCTGCTGCTACTGTCTGCACTTTTGCGGACAAAGCTAAATTAAAAACAATTTTTTTCTTACTGCAGATACCTTCGAAAGTATCTAATGTATTTTTAATAACCTGATTTATATCAAAGTTAGTGATATCCAAGATCATACCCTTTGAATCATATGAATTTAATGTTAAAAGGCTACTTGTTAATTTTGTTAACCGTTCTGTTTCAAAAATCACAATATCTAAATACTTTTCTTGCATTTCTATAGGAATCGTCCCATCTTTCATAGCTTCCACATATCCTTTTATCGAAGTAAGTGGAGAGCGAAAGTCATGAGAGATATTGGCAATAAAGTTTTTTTGATATTCATCACTTTTATTTAACTCATAGGACATATAATTTAGTGTTGCAGCCAAATGTCCGATTTCATCATGACTATGAATGTTTAACTTGTATTTAAGATTACCAGAAGCATAAGAGTTGGCAGCCGCCTTTATTTTCTGGAGTGGTAAATATACTGTAATTGTAAAAATTGCTAAAAATATAAAGGATAGAATAAAGATAACGCCTAAGGTAATGTAAGAGATATTTAAAATCTTTTCTTTTGCAGCTTCAATGGATCGAAAAGAAGAGTGGATAATAACATATCCATTTACTTTATATTGAGTTGTAATCGGTGCACTTACAGTAATAACATCTTCCTGGAACATATTGTGATAAGTTCCTATCGTATATTGATTCATGCCAGAAATGGAAGGATCGAAGTCTGGAATCGTGGAAGGCATGTTTGGGTTATAACGGGTGTTTAATAAAATATCACCTTCGGGATTGACCATCCATATTTGCACATTTAAAAAAGTATCAACAGCCTTCAATTGAGTAGACACTGCAGATAGAGTCATTTCATTATTATAATATACGGCTGCGTACTGGTTAGCAATTAAATTCGCTTCATTATACAAATCTTTAGATTTTTCATTAACTAAATGCTCGAAGGTCCAATTAGAAGTTAATACAGCAATGGTTAAAAAACTAAAAACCCCAAAGATAATATAGCCAGCCACAAATTTCGTGTAGACTGTTCCCTTCATCGTTTTACCTCAAATTTATAACCGATTCCCCACACTGTGGAGATGCTCCAATTTATATTGTCCTTTATTTTTTCTCTTAAGCGTTTAATATGCACATCTACCGTTCTAGTATCTCCGATGTACTCGTATCCCCATATGTGATCAAGCAATTGCTCTCTTGTAAAAACCTGGTTGGGAGAAGAAGCTAAAAAGTACAGGAGCTCCAATTCTTTCGGTGGCATTTCTACTGTTTTTCCATTATAAATAACAGAATAGTTTGTCTGGCTAATAATTAAGTCAGGATATTCTACATAGTCACCGCCTTCTTTGGGAAGAGCAGGAGTGGCAGGTTGATATCTACGTAGTACCGCTTTCACCCTCGCTACTAACTCTTTTGAATCAAAAGGTTTAATCATGTAATCATCTGCACCAAGTTCCAGACCAAGAACTTTATCGAAAATCTCACCCTTGGCAGAAAGCATGATAATAGGAACAGAAGAAGTCTTGCGTAGTTCACGGCATACCTGGTATCCGTCCATTCCAGGTAACATTAAATCCAGCAAAACAAGATTCGGGTTAAATGTCTCAAATGCAGATAGAGCTTCATCTCCATCATGAACCATCATAGTATCAAAACACTCTTTCACTAAATACAAGGAAATCAATTCAGCAATATTTACATCATCATCTACAATTAAAATTCTTTGTTTTGCAACCATGATACTCCTCCAATCTATTCTACTGTTTAAATTCTACAATTGTAACACCGGATTCGCCCTCTCCAAAAACCCCTAAGCGATAAGAGCTTACATAAGATTGTCTCTTTAAAAGGGAGTGAACTGCTTGCCTTAGTGCTCCCGTTCCTTTTCCATGAACCACGGTAACTTGTGGTAAACGAGAAAGGTATGCATCATCTAAATACTTATCTAAAGTAGAAAGCGCTTCGTCTACCGTCTTCCCAATTAAGTTAATTTCAGGTGAGATCATAGCACTTTTAGACATTTTGATTTTCCCGGAACCAGTATTGTTTTTCATATTAGTCGGTTCTTTTTGTTTATCTAATAATTCTAAATCTTTAATATTTACTTGAGAACGTAAAATTCCCATTTGTACAAACAAATCACCTTTGGCATTTGGAAGAGTACTAACAGTACCATCTAAATTAAGGGATAAAACTCTAATCGAATCACCTACTTTTAAACTCTCTATACTTAATTTTTTAGAAGAAGATTTTCTAGACTTAAGGGCTAATTTGCTATTAACAGAGTTTAATTTCTCTCTTAGTTCATTTCGGTCATTCTCTAAATCTTTATTAGAGAGGCTTGCTTTATTGAATTTCTTTATGGTTTGATCCGCATATTCTTTTGCTTCTTGTAAAATTTCTCGTGCTTGTTCATTTGCTTCTTTTATTAATTTCGCTTTACGTTCTTCTAAATGTTCATGCTTTTGCTTAAGCTGTTCTTTTAACCGTTCGATTTCTTCTTTGTAATTTTTTATCTCTTCTCGTTCTTTTTCGATTTCTCTTCGGCTGGATTCCAAGTCTGAAATTAAATCTTCAAATTCTACATCTTGTTCTGTAATGTGATTCTTTGCATCTTCAATGATGAAGCCGGGAAGGCCCAATTTTCCAGAAATAGCAAAGGCATTACTTTTGCCAGGAATACCGATTAACAAACGATAAGTGGGCTGTAATGTTTCCACATTAAATTCACAGGAAGCATTTTCAACACCTTCCGTAGAAAGCGCATATACTTTAAGCTCACTGTAATGAGTAGTTGCCATCGTTCTGATTTGAAGGTTCTTAAGGAAAGATAGGATTGAAATCGCTAGTGCAGCACCTTCTGTAGGGTCTGTTCCGGCACCTAATTCATCAAAAAGAACTAAAGATTTTTCATTGGCATTTTCAAGAAAAGATACAATATTGGTCATATGAGAAGAAAAGGTGCTTAAGCTTTGCTCAATACTTTGCTCATCTCCAATATCCGCATACACTTCTTCAAACACAGCTAGTTTAGAACCCTCAAAAGCAGGAATATGAAGACCAGCTTGCCCCATAAGTGTTAAAAGTCCTACTGTTTTTAGAGATACTGTCTTACCACCAGTATTGGGACCAGTAATAATGAGTAAATGAAAGTCCTCACCTAGTCGTATATCGGATGGAACAACCTTTTTAGGATCTAGTAGTGGATGTCTTGCTTGTTTTATATGAATAATTCCCTTGTTATTAAAGATCGGTTCACTAGCGTGATAATGTTTGGATAAAGAAGCTTTGGCAAAAATAAAGTCAAGAATAGGAAGAATCTTCATGTTTTCTTCCAATAATTCTAAATCTAAACTAACTAAGTTACTTAAGGTGGCTAGAATTTTCTCGATTTCATCATTTTCTTGCAAAGCTAGTTCCTTTAAATCATTGTTCAATTTTACAATCGCCATGGGTTCTATAAAAATGGTAGAACCACTAGAAGATTGATCATGAATCATTCCAGGAACTTGGCCTCGATATTCTTGTTTGACTGGCAAACAATATCTTCCGTTTCGCATGGTAATTACATTTTCTTGTAGGTAAGTTCTTGTAGAAGAACTATTTACCATGGAAGTAAGTTGACTATGGATTTTATCGTTAGTAATGATCATAGAACGTCTTATACTTTTTAAAGTTGGGCTTGCATCATCACTCATTTCTTCTTCAGAAATAATACATTTTTTCAATTGGTTATTTAATGGTGTTAGTGGAGACAGTGCTTCAAACATGGCATCCAAGGAATCCTCTAAACCTTCTGTAACTTCTCCACGAGAATAGGTTTTTGCTCTAGTTGTTACATTTAGCACAGAACTAATAGACAGCAATTCTCCCATACCTAAAACGCTGCCAATAGAAAGCCTTTTTAAAGATTCCCCAATCTCTTTTAAACCAGAAAAGGAGAGGTTTCCTTGTTGGTGAATCCGTCTCAATGCGTCAGAAGTTTCTTGTTGCTGTCTCTGTATTTCTTCTATATCACTTAGGGGTAGTAACTTTTTGCACAACTTCTTACCTAAGTCAGAAGAGGCGCATTCTCCTAATTTCTCAATAATTTTATTATATTCTAATGTTTTTAAAACTCTTGTATTCATTAATTAAATTCCTCTCAATCATGACATGAATTATAAATATTATAAAAGATTATGGGAGAAACTGCAATGACAATCTTCCCCTTGTATATGTTTACAGTTAATTCACAAAATGTTCATATAATATCTGTATAATATACCTACCTTTTATGAACGTTGTTTTAGGGGATATAGGGGATTACATAGTGTTTTAAAGTAAAGGAGAAGATCATGGCTGAAAGTAATAAGCAGCTACCAAATAAGGAGGACGAATACAAATTTGTCATTGAAAAAATAATTGAAAAGCCCAAAAGTAAAGCTTCTGCTGTTTGGAAATTCATTAGACTGTTTGTATATGCAGTGATATTTGGAGTTGTATCTTGTTTTGCATTTGTAGGAGTCTTACCTTATGCTCAGGAAGTATTTAAAAAAGAGGAAATTATAGAACCGATTACAATTCCTAAAGATGTGCCAGAGACAGAGACACAAACAGGACAAGCAACAAGCAATATGGAGGAAATCACGACAGCAGAGGTTGCGGAAACAGAACCGATTGAAGATATTGTACAGGATGCTCTAGATGAACAAGTTTTAGATATAGATGACTATAATGATTTATATACACAATTGCATCAAGTGGTAGCAACAGTGAACAAGTCTATTGTAACGGTAACCTCCGTTAAAAATAATATAGACTTATTTAATAACCCCTATGAGTATGAAGGGGAAACATCTGGATACATTTTTAGTAAGACAGATCAAGAAATATTAATATTAACGGATTATAATAAAATAGCAGATGCGGACGACCTTACGGTTACTTTGTTTGATGGTACAATTTGTGAGTCTACTTTAAAAAAGGCAGACAAGACAACAGGAATAGCAATCCTTTCCGTAGAGACATCGAAGATAGAGCGAGCGGCTTTGGACAGAATTAAAGTAGGTGCTCTGGGTAACTCCTATTCTATTAAACACGGAGATCCTCTAGTTGCTGTGGGGGATCCTTTGGAATACAACTATTCTTCTTCCTATGGTACAGTTACCTCCATTAAGCATACGGCTGCTGTTGTAGATGGAATATACCGACTGATTGATACCAATATATTAATAAGCCGTGTTGGAAATGGATTTTTAATTAATCTAAAGGGAGAAGTTGTAGGATTTATTGCTAGAGAATTTAAAAGTGAAACCTTAGGAAATATTGCTTCAGCATTAGCAATTTCTGATTTAAAAGGAGTAATTGAAAAGTTATCAAATGGAGAAGATTTAGTATATTTAGGTGTGAAAGCACTAGATGTAACAGAAGAGATTTCTAAAGAAATGGACTTGCCACTAGGAATATATGTGACAGAATCGGTGATTAATTCTCCGGCTTATAATTCTGGAATTCAAAATGGAGATATAATAATTAAGATTGCAGATATAGAAATTAAAAGTAATAAAAACCTAAAAGCCACCTTGGAAAGCTACAAGGTAGGTGATGTAGTAAGTGTAGAAATCATGAGAAAAGGAAAAGATGATTATAAAACCATTGAATTTATGGTTACTCTTGGTGTACAATAGTCTATAAGATAGGAATATAACTGGAGGTTAGAATGAAATATATTGAAACATTGAGAGAAGGAACAGGAGTAAAAGATATTTACTTATGTAAACATAAACAAGCAGCAGTTACTAAAAATGGTAAGGCTTATGAAAATGTGATTTTACAAGATAAGACGGGAACTTTGGATTCTAAGATTTGGGAACCAGATTCACCAGGTATAGATGACTTTGATGTATATGATTACGTGGAAGTGACAGGAGATGTTACAAGCTTTAATGGAACGCTCCAATTAAGCATAAAAAGGATTAGAAAAGCTGGAGAGGGTGAATATAACCCTAAAGATTTTCTCCCAGTTAGCAATAAGGATATTGAAGTTATGTACAGTGAGCTTTTAGAGCAGGCGGCTAAGATTCAAAATGATGAGATACGTCAATTGGTTCATAGCTTTTTTGTTGAAGATTTAGATTTTATCAGGAAGTTTAAAAACCATTCAGCTGCAAAAACAGTGCACCATGGTTTTGTGGGAGGGTTATTAGAACATACTTTATCAGTAGTAAAGCTTTGTGACTACTATTGTAAGAACTACCCTTTACTAAATAGAGATTTGTTAATTCCAGCAGCCATGTTTCATGATATGGGAAAGATATGGGAAATATCAAGCTTTCCAGAGAATGACTATACGGATGATGGGCAATTATTAGGACATATTATTATAGCAACAGAGATGATAGGGGAACGTATTAGAAAAATTCCAGGATTCTCACCTAAAGTTGCAACTGAGTTAAAACATTGTATTCTAGCGCATCACGGAGAATTAGAATATGGTTCACCTAAAAAACCAGCACTTCTTGAGGCGTTAGCACTTAATTTTGCAGATAATACAGATGCAAAAATGCAGACTATGATTGAAGTATTAGAAAGCAATAGCCAAAATGAAGGCTGGCTTGGTTACAATCGATTCTTTGAATCAAATATAAGAAAAACTACGAAATAGAACGGATAGAAGATGGAGTTTATAAAGAACGAAACAGTAGAAGTGAAAATAATAGATATGAATAATGATGGAGAGGGTGTTGGTAAGCTAGATGGATATACCCTCTTTATTAAAGATTCTATAATTGGAGATTTTGTAGAAGCGAAGATTATAAAAGCGAAGAAAAACTATGGATATGCAAGACTTGTGAAAATCATAGAACCTTCGCCTCATAGAGTGGAACCCAGATGTCCAGTGGCTAGGAAGTGTGGTGGCTGTCAACTTCAAGCCCTTGACTATAAGGAGCAGTTAAGATTTAAAAGCGATAAAGTCAAGAATAATTTAGAGCGAATCGGTGGATTGAAAGATGTTACGATTCATCCTGTTATAGGTATGGATGAACCATATAGATATCGAAATAAAGCTCAATTCCCAGTTGGCGTCAATAAAAATGGAGACATTATTACTGGATTTTATGCGGCAAGGACTCATTCTATAATTGAAGCAGATCACTGCGATATAGGAATCCAAGAGAATGCGATTATCTTAGAAAAAGTAAAGATTTATATGAAGGAAAATCATATAGACCCATATGATGAAGAGACTCATAAAGGGATCGTTCGCCATGTATTAATACGAGCAAGCTTTCAAACCAAAGAAATTATGGTTTGTATGGTTATCAATGGAAATATATTACCTAAAAGTGAAGAATTAGTAAAATCTCTACGTCAAGTTCCTGGTATGAAAAGCATTTGTTTGAATGTAAACAAAGATAAAACAAATGTAATATTAGGAGAGCAGATACTTCCTTTATGGGGAGATATGTTTATTACAGATACAATTGGCGATGTTAAATATAAGATTTCACCCTTATCCTTTTATCAAGTAAATCCGATTCAGACTAGAAAGCTATATGAAAAGGTTTTAGAGGCAGCTGGATTAACTGGAGAAGAAATTGTATGGGATTTGTATTGTGGTATTGGTACGATTTCATTATTCTTAGCCCAAAGAGCCAAGAAAGTATTCGGAGTAGAAATTGTTCCAGCGGCAATAGAGAATGCTAAGGAAAATGCTCTTCTTAATCAAATTGAGAATGTTGAATTCTATCTTGGTAAGGCAGAGGAAGTTTTACCAAACTATTATAATGAAAATAAAGTATATGCAGACGTGATTGTGGTAGATCCTCCTAGAAAGGGTTGCGATGAAGTACTACTTAATACCATGTTGGAGATGCAACCAAAGCGTATTGTGTATGTGTCTTGTGATTCAGCCACTTTGGCAAGAGATTTAAAGATATTAGGTGAGGGTGGATATGAAGTAACTGATGTTTGGCCAGTTGATATGTTTCCTCAGACAGTTTCCATAGAAAACGTAGTAAGACTAAAAAAGAAATGAAAGAATCAGGAGGATTCCTATGAATATTGAGAAGCAAAAAGCCTTTCTTATTCGTTTTACTTATTTTGCATTAATTCTTGGACTGGCTTTTATGGGGGTTAAATACTTGTTGCCAGTTCTATTTCCTTTTGTGATTGGTGTAATTGTCGCTGTGATTTTAAGACCTGTTATCGATTGGCTTCAAGAGAAACTGCCTATAAAGCGATCTTTGATTTCGATAGTAGTTTTAATTTTATTTTATGGATTGGTAGTTTTGGCGACTAATATTTTTGGAGTAAAATTATTTTCTTTTCTCCAAGACTTATTTTCCAAACTCCCAAGATTATATGTCAATACCATAGAGCCAGCTGTTGAAACCATACTAAACAGTTTGCTATCAAAATTTCCACAAATTGAGGTATATTTTGAAGAAGGACTTAATGCTGTCAGTGAATCTGTCTTTTCCTATATAACAGCAGGATCTTCTGCAGCCTTAGGCACGATTACTGGGATTGCAGCTCAGCTTCCATCTATTTTAGTGAAGCTAATATTTACCATTGTGTCATCTTTTTTCTTTACCATTGATTATCATACGATTTCAGACTTCCTTCTAAGGCAGTTTCCTGAAGGAAAAAGAAAGATGTTAGTAAATATTAAACAGAATGTAATCGGTACATTAATAAAGTTTATTCGCGCATATGCCACATTAATGTTTATTACCTTTGTGGAACTTTCCATAGGTTTTAGTATTCTTGGTATATCAAACGCCTTTGTTTTGGCATTTTTAGTTTCTATAGTAGACATACTGCCTATTCTTGGAACAGGAACAATTTTGATTCCATGGGCCATTATTGCATTTGTATTTGGAAAAACTACGTTTGGTATCGGTATGTTGATCCTATACTTAGTAATTCTTGTAGTAAGACAAAGCTTAGAGCCAAAGGTTGTAGGACAGCAGATTGGTCTACATCCAGTGGTAACATTGATTTGTATTTTTGTGGGAGCGCAGCTCCTTGGTGTTGTGGGATTGTTATTACTTCCAGTTACAGCTACCATTCTTAAGAAAATGAATGATGAAGGGACAATACGTCTTTTTAAATAAGGGGACATGACGGAGGTTTTTATGACGGGAATAGTTAAAATAGTAATCGGTCTGATACTTATGATAATTGGAATAGAGGCTCGGATTTCCTGGCTTAGATTTGATATAATATCAGATATAATAGGTTCTATCCTTGTGATTATTGGGTTAAATGAAATTATAGAATGGAGTCCACTTTTAAAACGTTCGAGAAAACATGCTATTATAGGTGTAGTAGCTCATGTATTAATGTATATAGCTGGATTTTATGAAATAGCAAAGTTAATCGAGTTACTTATGCTAGCCATTACGATTATTACTTTTATTTATATGACCTATTATCTTATGGAAGGAATCCTTGTAAAAGCAAAGACGGAGAAAAAAGATGAAATAAGTGGAACCATAAGAGGTGGGTGGATTATTTTAGCAATTGCAACAGGGCTTTATGGATTTGCTAGTATTTCTGACTTTAGATCTCTTTTGGACGGATTTCAGCTTGCAGGACTAGAATATATGATACTATGGTTTTTAAATGTAGCAGTTATTTTTTCAGGACTTTATTTCGTAGTATTGCTTTATCAAGTAAAACAATTATTGTATCCGAAAGAAGAAAAAAAATAATCCAAACTATGGGGTGACGGAAATGAAGTTGAATTTAGATAAACATTTACTGAAATATTGTGGATATATTGCGGGAACGGCCATAGTTATTTACATCGCTTTTGGTCTTTTAGCGAATGTCTGGGTTATTTTAGATACCATATTATTAGTTATGGGAAAGATAGCAGTAATGACTCGTCCTTTAATTATAGGTCTTGTTATTGCATTCCTCTTAAATATGCCTACTTCGGCAATTGAAAGAATGATTTTTAATAGTAAGTTTAATAGTAAGAAAAAAGATGGAAGTCCTAAGTTAAAAAAGAATTCTTGTCGCACCATTGGAATACTATGTTCTTATCTGCTCGTTTTATTTGTTCTTTTTGGTCTTGTATTTGGGATTTATTATATGATAGGTGGACAGCTTTCAGATAACACAACGATTACCAACGCGGTTAGCTACATAGGAGAATATGTGAGTAACACCAACTTTACAGCAGATGTATTGTTAAAAGAATTAGAGCGTGTAAACATTCCTTTTGCAGAGAATATAAATACAGTTATTGTAGATGTCATTGTTGGAATTCAGGATTATATTACTCAAGGAATTAAAAATATAACCCAATCCGTATTATCCTTTGGAAGTAATCTTCTTTCCTTCTTTATTTCATTGATCCTAAGCATCTATTTAATACAAGATAAAGAAGGTTTTATTGCCTTATGGGATAGATTGTTTTTTATGATGTTTAGAAAAAGCAAAATAGGACAAACTATAAAAATTGCATTATCTGTATTGAACAATGTGTTTACAGAGTATCTGAAAGGGCAGTTGCTCGAAGCTTTTTTTGTAGGAATCATGTCTGCAATTGCTTTAAGTATTATTGGAATAGATTATGCTTTTATCATTGGAATTATTGCAGGAATATGTAATATGATACCTTATGTAGGTCCATGGATTGGGGCAGCCTTGGCAGCTATTATTGCTTTAATTGGTGGAGATTTGTGGAAGGTATTATACTCTGTTATTGGAATGATAATCGTTCAACAAATTGATAACAACCTTTTGGCGCCAAAGATTGTAGGAGACAGGGTAAATCTTCATCCCGTATTTACAATGCTTGCCATTATTGTAGGTGGTAGTGAAGGCGGGTTGTTAGGTATGCTAATAGCTGTTCCAGTAGCAGCCACATTTAAACGATTATTCTTTATGTGGTATAACAATCATGTAGAAAAAGACTATGAGGAGTATTGTACAAATAAAAAAACTTGATAAAGAGTGAATAAAAAGTTACAATTAACAGACAATTTAATAGTGAGAGAATTTTAATTCAGAAAGAAGGAAAAATTATGAAAAGACAGATACAAGGAATCTTTTTATTGTTGACTGTGGTTCTATTAACTACTGCACTGTATGGATGTACAGGCGGTAAGGAAAGTGAGACCACAAAAAGCGAATCTTTGCCTGCTCAAGGTAATAATTCTTCCCCTATTGTTGTAGGAATACAACAGGATTTCGATAGTCTTGACCCACATATTGCGGAAGCGGCAGGAACTTCAGAAGTATTATTTAATATATTTGAGGGCTTAGTGA
>CAYYVJ010000030.1:7563-20816 GCA_964475115.1 uncultured Lachnospiraceae bacterium | reverse complement strand
AAATTAGGAACAAATATTGGTATTGTACTTCCTACTAAAGATGAACCTAGATGGGTTCAAGATGAGGCTAGATTTACAGATGCATTACTAGATACAGCTTATACAGTAGAAGTTTTATTTAGTCAAGGATCTTCAGCTAAAGAAAAAGAAAATGTTGAAGCACTTTTGGCAAAAGGAATTGATGTATTAGTTATTTGTGCTCATGATGGAGCAGCAGCAGCGGCAGCAGCAGAAGCAGCTAAAAAAGAAGGCGTTACAGTTATCGCTTATGACCGTTTAATAACAGATACAGATGCAGTTGATTATTATGTTACTTTTGATAGTGTTTCAGTTGGAGCAGCTCAAGGGCAATACTTAATTGATAATGCAAGTGGAACTGCTAATCCGTTATACTTATACGCTGGAGCAGCATCTGATAATAATGCATTCTTGTTCTTTGAAGGCGCATGGTCTGTACTACAACCTAAAATTGCAGACGGTACATTTGTAATAAAGAATTCATCAGAAGCACTAGCACTTGCAGATAACGCTACACTTACACGTGATGAGATGAGTAAGATTATAAATCAAGTAACAACAAACTGGGATTTTAATGAAGCAAAGAACAAAGCAGAAGCTCATTTGACTTCAGCAACAGCTGCTGATAAGGGTGATGTATTTATTCTAGCTCCAAATGATGGAACTGCTCGTTCAATAGCAGACGTATTTTCAGCAGACGGTGATGTTACAAAGTATTTTGTAACAGGTCAAGATGCAGAAATCGCATCTATTCAATATATTATTGATGGAAAACAATCAATGACAGTATTTAAAGATGTTCGTACACTAGTTAAAGATGCAATTGAAATGGCGGTTACAGTATTAGAAGGTGGAACACCTGAAACTACAGGTTCTTACAATAACAATAAAACAGACGTTAAAGCAAAACAAACAGAAGTTGTTGTGGTAGAACAAGATAACGTAAAAGCAGCATTGATTGATTCTGGATATTATGAGGCTTCTGAATTTACTGGTTTGAAATAAGATTATATACTGGTAGAAGCGTAGGTCTAATGAGTATGCTATGAAATTCATTGGATTTGCTTCTACCAGTTTCTTTGAAGAGGAGGAAAGGCATATGAGCGAGTATATACTTGAAATGAAAAGTATAGTCAAAACATTTCCAGGTGTAAAGGCTCTTAGCAATGTTAATTTCAAGGTTAAAGCTGGAGAAATACACTGCCTAGTTGGTGAAAATGGTGCTGGTAAATCTACATTAATGAAAGTGCTCTCTGGAGTTTATCCATATGGTACATATGAGGGAGATATTCTAATAAAAGGCAATGTACAAAGATACAAAGGAATTAGTGATAGTGAAGCAGCTGGAATAGCTATAATATATCAAGAACTTGCCTTGATTCCGGAATTAAGTGTATATGAGAATATTTACTTTGGACATGAAATAAAAAAAGGATTAACTGTTGACTGGAATGAAACGATAGTAAAGGCAAAAGAAGTATTAGAACAAGTAGGCCTAGATATTAATCCCGCTACAAAGATTAGAGATTTGAGCGTTGGTAAAAAGCAACTAGTTGAAATCGCTAAAGCGCTAAGTAAAAATGTAAAGTTATTAATTTTAGATGAACCGACAGCGGCCTTAAATGAAGATGATAGTGAAAATCTATTAGAACTATTAAAAGGTTTGCAAAAGAATGGTGTTACATCTATTATGATATCTCACAAACTAAAAGAAATTGTATCTATTGCAGATACCATCACCGTATTAAGGGATGGTCAGACAGTGTGCTCTATGGATGCAAAAGAAAATAAGGTTTGTGAACAAGATATAATTAAAAACATGGTAGGAAGAGAAATAAGCAATATATATCCAAAACGAGAAAATATGAAATTTGGAGATATATGTTTTGAAACAAAGGGATTGACAGCATTTGATCCTGCGTTAGGTCGCGAAATATTACATGATGTCAATATAAATGTTCGTAAAGGGGAGATAGTAGGCATTGCAGGTTTGATGGGTGCCGGAAGAACAGAATTTGCCTTAAGTGTTTTTGGAAACTCAAGAGGGTATAAGTTAGATGGCAAGATTTTGGTTGATGGGATAGAGAAGAAATTTAGAAATCCTAAAGATGCAAAAGAAGCAAGGATTGCATATGTAACAGAGGATAGGAAAAAGAATGGTTTGATACTAATTGATAGTATCAAACATAATACTTCTTTGACAAATCTAAAAGCATTATCAAATAGAGGTATTATAAATAAAAATGAAGAAATTAATATGGCCAATGGTTATCTTGAGTCAATTAATATAAAAGCACCGTCTATTGAACAACGTTTGGGGAACTTAAGCGGTGGAAATCAACAAAAGGTATCTGTGGCAAAGTGGTTATTTGCAGAACCAAATTTATTAATTCTAGATGAGCCAACCAGAGGTATTGACGTTGGAGCGAAATTTGAGATATATACACTTATGAATGAATTGATAAAGCAAGGAATGAGTATTATTATGATTTCTTCGGAACTTCTGGAAGTATTAGGTATGAGTGACCGTATTTATGTTATGTCGAATGGAAAAATTACGGGTGAAGTCTTAGCAGAAGATGCAACCGAACAGAGCATAATGGCGATGGCCACAACAATTTAGGAGGGATTCACATGATATCAGAACAAGGTGTAAAGAAAGAAAAAAAGAAAATCACAAATGAAATACAAGATGTTTTTAAGGAAGTAGCTTCAATGTTTAAAGGAAATGTACGTGAATATGCAATGTACATTGTGCTAGCTGTAATTATTGGTATTTTTTCTGTGTTAACAGATGGTCTTTTTGTATCATCAAGAAATATAAGTAATTTAATTAACCAAACAGGATATATTGCAGTACTGGCAGTCGGAATGACATTAATATTGATCATTAAGCAAATTGACTTGTCTGTTGGTTTTGTAGCAGGATTTTTAGGGGCTGTTGCAGCAATTTTAATGACAAAAGCAGGAATATCTGAATGGATTACTATTCCAATTATCCTATGTTTTGGAGTTGTAATTGGACTTGTATATGGATTTTTAGTTGCCAAGGTGGGAGTTCCAGCTTTCGTTGCAACACTTGCAGGACAGTTAGTATTTAGAGGATTACTTTTGTTAGTAACAGAAGGTTCTGGAACAATTGTTATCCCAAATAAAAATTTTAACGAAATTGGAAATGGCTTCATTCCAGATATTCAAAGTGGATTCGCTGTTCAATTCCCTTTCCATATACTTACTTTAATCTTAGGAACGCTAGCTATTATATACTTTGTTTATTCACAGTTTAAAACTAGAAAGAATTTAAGAAAATATAATTTTAAAGTATTATCACTACCTATTTTTATTATAAAACTAGTATTTATTTCTGGAATTATAGGTGGCATTGTATGGACATTAGCTAATTACAACGGATTTTCATGGACTGTTATTATAGTTGCAGTAGTTGTATTTATTTATAATTTCATTATGAATAGAACTACCTTTGGAAGATATGTATATGGAGTTGGTGGTAATGCAGAAGCAGCAGAACTTTCTGGTGTAAATGTAGTTAAGATCACTTCTATTGTTTTTGCATCTATGGGATTGTTAGCCGCATTATCCGGAATACTATTTACTTCTAGATTGCAATCAGCTACTACAGTAGCGGGAAATGGATTCGAATTAGATGCTATTGCGTCTGCATACATAGGTGGTGTTTCTGCAAATGGTGGTATAGGTAAAGTAACAGGTTCTATTATAGGTGCACTAGTAATGTCATCTCTTTCTAGTGGAATGAACCTTATGGGTGTAGGTATTTCTTATCAATATGTAATTAGAGGTAGTATCCTTGTATTAGCAGTAGTATTTGATGTTATGACACGTAAAGCGAATAAGTAAAAAGTACGATTCATCAAGGGAATAGAGTTTGCAAAGAGTTTACAAGAGTTTGAAATAATAAGCTCCTTTGTAAACTCTTTTTTTGTATAAGGAAAACTTCACAAACAGTAAAAAGTTGACATATGATATAGTGACTATACTCTTATATTAGGGGAAATTATGGATTTCAAAGCTAGTAGAACCTATCAAAATTTACAAAAAGCTTATGAGGGAGAACTTATTGCTGGAGCAAAATATGAAATATATGGGTTGAAAGCTAGAGAAGAAGGGTTTGAGCAAATAGGGGATATCTTTGATGAAACATCTAGAAATGAAAGAGAACATGGAGAAATTTGGCTCAAATTATTGAATGAAGGAGAAATACCAGATACTAGAAAGAATTTAATCGATGCAGCAAGTGGTGAAAATTATGAATGGACACAAATGTATCGGACCTATGCTAGAATTGCAAGATTGGAAGGTTATGATGAAATAGCTGAAAAATTTGATATGGTGGCAATGATTGAAGAAAATCATGACAGACAATATGAGAAACTTTACTATAATATGATGAATGGAAAAGTATTCTGTAAAAATGAGGAACATTTTTGGGTATGTAAAAATTGCGGAAATGTGTGGTTTGGAAACTGTGCACCTGAGACTTGTCCTGTATGTGGATATCCACAAGGGTATTACGAATTAAAGACAGAGAATTATTGACTTAATATTTAAGCTGGTTTATCATAGCACTGTACATCTAAGTGGCGTAAGAAAGAATATAAGGGGTTAGGACATGAAGATAAAAGAATATTTGAAAAGAAATAAGCTTATTGGAGATGGCGCTTTTGGGACGTATTTTTCAGAGTTAACAGGCCGAGTAAATACGGTTTCTGAACATGCCAATATTACAAACCCTCATTTGGTAAAAGAGGTACACAAAAGATATATTGAGGCTGGAGCTGGTCTTATTCGTACGAATACTTTTTCGGCAAATAGCCTAACCCTAAATGTGGATAGAGAAACACAGAAACAGATTATAACAGAAGGGTATCGTTTGGCAAAAGAGGCAGCACAAGAGTCAGGGAAGACAGTTTTTGTAGCTGCTGATATCGGACCGATTCCTGAAAATTTAAATTCAGATTCAAATCTTGTATTAGAAGAGTATAAATTTATTTGTGATACATTTCTAGAGTGTGGAGCAGATATTCTGTTATTTGAAACTTTTTCAAATTTAAACTATATAAAGCCATTAGCAGAATATGTTAATCATAAAAAAGATGTGTTTCTAATGACTCAATTTGTAGTAAATCGATATGGATATACAAAGCTTGGACTTTCAGCGTCAAAGCTGATAGATTCGATTAAAAAGATCCCAGAGATTTCTAGTGTAGGTTTTAATTGTGGAATTGGTGCAGGTCATATGCATGGTATCTTGAAAAAATTGGATCTTAGGATTGATAAATATATATCTGTTATGCCGAATTCAGGTTATCCAGAATTGCTTCAAGACAGAACCGTGTATTTGGATAATTCCAAATATTTTTCAGAGCGAATGAAAGATATTTCTGAGTTAGGAATCGATATTTTAGGTGGGTGCTGCGGTACCAATCCTAGTTATATTGAAGAAACAACTGCTCTTGTTGACACAGTGAAAGGTATTTATAAAAATATTGGAAAAGTATATATAAAACCTACAAATAAAGCAGATGAAGTGACAAATAATTTTTATGATAAGTTAAAAGCAGGAAAAAAAGTAATTGCTGTTGAACTAGACCCACCCTATGATGCTAGATTTGATCGTATTATGGAAGGTGCGAATATATTAAAAGCTGTAGGCGTTGATATGTTAACATTTGCAGATTCGCCAATGGGACGAGCAAGAGTAGATTCTATTTTGACAAGTATTAAAGTAATGCAAGAAGTAGAGATTCCGGTTATGCCTCATATTAGTTGTCGCGATAGAAATATGATAGCTATGCGAGCACAACTTCTAGGTGCATATATAAATAATATAAGGAATATGTTGATTGTAACGGGTGATCCGATAGCAAGTAGCGATAGAGACGAGATTACAAGTGTTTTTGATTTTAATTCTATTCGCTTAATGGAGTTTATAAAAGAAATGAATCTTGAACATTTTAGTTCAGAACCTATTTTTTATGGAGGAAGTTTAAATCAGGGAAGAGTTAACCTAGATGGAGAAATTAATCGTATGAAGAAGAAAATAAATGCAGGTGCTTCTTATTTTCTAACACAACCTATATTTTCCGACCAAGATGTTGAGAACATAAACTACATAAAATCTAAAGTGGATGCTAAAATAGTATGTGGAATTATGCCTTTGGTAAGTTATAGAAATGCTTCTTTTATACAAAATGAAATTACTGGCATTCATGTTCCGGATTATATAGTAGATAAATTTGATCCAGATATGAGTAGGAAAGATGGAGAGACAGTTGGTGTCAATATAGTTAGAAAAGTAATGGAAAAACTTTCAGATGTGGCAGATGGATATTATTTTATGCTTCCATTTAACAGAGTACATCTAGTGGAAAGATGTTTGGAGAAAGGGGAGTAATATGACAAGAGAAGAGTTTAGAGATTTTTTTGATAATAGAATTGTATTCTTAGACGGAGCTACTGGGACAAGCTTGCAAAAGGCTGGAATGCCTACAGGCGTCTGTCCAGAACAATGGATCTTAGAACATAAAAATGTATTAGTTGATCTTCAAAAGGAATATGTAAACGCAGGTTCCCATATTCTATATGCGCCTACTTTTTCAGGAAATCGTATTAAGCTTTTAGAATATGGTTTGGCTGATAAGTTAGAAGAAATGAATAAAGAACTTGTAGCTCTTTCGAAAGAGGCAGCAGGTGGAAAAGCTCTGGTTGCAGGAGACTTGACTATGACCGGGGAACAGCTTTATCCATCAGGAAACCTACAATTTGAAGAGCTGGTAGATATTTATAAAGAGCAGATACAATGTTTGGTCAATGCTGGAGTCGATCTTTTAGTTGTTGAAACGATGATGAGTTTGCAGGAGGTAAGGGCTGCAGTTATAGCTGCAAAAGAAATATGTGAGCTCCCTGTTATGGTAACAATGACATTTAATGAAGATGATAGAACTTTGTACGGTACAGATCCTGCCACGGCAGTAGTTGTATTACAAAGCCTTGGAGTAGATGCAGTAGGAGTTAATTGTTCTCAAGGGCCTGATGCCTTAGTATCTGTTATAGAAGAAATGAAAAAATATGCGACTGTTCCATTGATAGCGAAACCCAATGCGGGAATTCCAACGCTGAATGAAGATGGTGAAACAGTATTTGATATGGAAGAAGAAGACTTTGCATTTCATATGAAAGCCTTGGTAGAAGCGGGTGCCTCAGTCATAGGTGGTTGTTGCGGGACGACTCCTTCCTATATGAAAGCTACAATTGAAGCGGTATCAGGAATTCAAGTACAATCCCCACTTTCTTCTCAAGGAAGAGTTCTATGTTCAGAAAGAAAGACCTTAAAGATTCCTTTAGATGGAAAGTTTATGATTGTAGGCGAACGTATTAATCCAACAGGAAAAAAGCAATTGCAAAGTCAGCTTAAAGAAGGTAAATTAGATAAAGTCCTCGAAATGGCAAGAGAACAAGAGAAAGATGGAGCTACCATTCTGGATATCAATGTAGGAATGAATGGAATTGATGAAAAGGAAGTAATGTTAAAAACGATTTATCAAGTTTCTAGAGTAGTAGATACACCACTATGTATAGATTCTAGTTATATAGAGGTTATAGAAGCAGCCCTAAGAATTTATCCGGGAAGAGCGCTTATCAATTCGATTTCTCTAGAAAAAGAAAAATTTGAAAGGTTAATTCCAATTGCAAAAAAATATGGAGCAATGTTTATTTTGCTACCTTTGTCCGACAAAGGGCTTCCAGAAACTTTAGAGGAAAAGATAGAGATTATCCATGAAATTATGGAGGAGGCTATTTCAAAAGGATTAAAGAAAGAAGATATCATAGTAGATGGATTGGTGACAACAGTGGGAGCGAATAAAAATGCCGCCATAGAAACCATAGAAACCATTCGATATTGCAAAGAGGAATTGGGTCTTGCCACTATAACAGGATTATCAAATATTTCATTTGGTCTTCCAGATCGTGGGGCAGTCAACACCTCCTTCTTGACAATGGCAATCTATGAAGGTTTGACAATGGCGATTGCAAACCCTTCTCAAGAAATATTGGTAAAGGCAGCATTTGCCACAGATTTACTTTTAAATAAATCAGGGGCAGATATTAGATATATTAATAAAATCAACAGTATTACAAAACCAGAAACAAGCAGTAATAAAATAGAAAATGAAAAGTTCTCACGAGTTCAGGTATATGATGATGTTTTAAAAGGAAATGGCGAAAGCATTGTAGAGCATGTGAAAATTGAACTTAAAAAGGGGGAAGCTCCCTTTAAGATAATTAAAGAAATGTTAATTCCTGCAATAAATGAAGTGGGAATACTATTTGACAAAAAAACATATTTTTTGCCTCAACTTATTGCATCTGCGGAAGCAATGAAAAAAGCCATTGAACATTTAGAACCATTGCTAGAAAAGAAGGAAGGTGAGGAACAGCTACCAACCATTGTTATTGCTACGGTGGAAGGCGATATTCATGATATTGGAAAAAACTTAACAGCTCTCATGCTAAAGAATTATGGATATCGTGTAATTGACTTAGGGAGAGATGTATCCAAAGAAAAAATTGTAGAAACGGCATTAAATGAAAATGCTGCAATTGTAGGAATGTCAGCATTAATGACGACTACCATGATGGAAATGAAGAAAGTTATAGAATATGGGAAAGAAAAGGGCTTGGCTTCTAAGTTTATGATAGGTGGAGCCGTTATCACACAAAGCTTTGCAGATGAAATAGGTGCAGATGGATATGCCAAAGATGCTGCAGAATCTGTAAGAGTAATCGAAAAACTATTAGGATAGTAGTATTGACAAACAAAAAGAAAATTGTTATTATAACTTTTAACGATTAAAGAGATAAAGTGTTACAGTGCAATCTCTTTTTCAACCATAACGCGAAGGTGGGATAAGTATGAAACAAATGGTATTATCGATTTTAGTTGACAATACAGCGGGTGTACTAAGTCGTGTAGCTGGGTTGTTTAGTAGACGTGGTTATAATATTGATAGTTTGACGGTAGGGGTTACAGAAAACCCTCTTTATTCTCGCATGACGGTAGTAGTGTTAGGTGATGATGAAGTTTTGGAGCAAATACAGAAGCAGTTAAGCAAACTTATCGACGTAAAAGAGATAATAGAATTAAAAGATGGTCTTTCTGTATGTCGTGAGTTAATTCTAGTTAAAGTGGCTGTAACAATGGAACAAAGACACCAGGTTATTACAATTGCAGATATTTTCAGAGCAAAGATTGTAGATGTAGCGAAAGATTCTATGATGGTTGAGCTTACAGGTAACCAAGCAAAATTAGATGCGTTTACAGGATTATTAGAAGGTTTTGAGATTATTGAATTAGTGCGTACTGGAATTACTGGTTTAACAAGAGGAATTTGTAATTAAAATAGACGATATAAAACGGAGGAAAAGAGAATGGCAAAGATTTATTATCAAGAGGATTGTAACTTATCTATGTTGGAAGGAAAGACAATTGCAGTGATTGGTTATGGAAGTCAAGGTCATGCACATGCATTAAATGCAAAAGAGTCTGGATGCAACGTAATCATTGGTCTTTATGAAGGAAGTAAGTCCTGGAAAAAGGCAGAGGCTGCAGGTTTTGAGGTATACACAGCATCTGAAGCTGCTAAAAGAGCAGATATTACCATGATTTTAATAAACGATGAAAAGCAAGCGCAAATGTATAAGGAGTCCATCGAACCAAATCTTCAACCTGGAAATGCTTTGATGTTTGCTCATGGATTTGCAATCCATTTTGGACAAATTAATCCTCCTAAAGATGTAGACGTACTTATGATCGCGCCAAAAGGACCTGGGCATACAGTTAGGGGTCAATACGTAGAAGGAAAAGGAGTTCCTTGTTTAATCGCCGTTCATCAAGATGCTACAGGTAAAGCTTATGATATAGGATTAGCTTATGCTTTAGCAATTGGTGGAGCAAGAGCGGGTGTCCTTCAAACTACATTTAGAGAAGAAACAGAGACAGATTTATTTGGTGAACAAGCTGTTTTATGTGGTGGAGTAACTGCCCTTATGAAAGCAGGTTTTGAAGTTTTGGTAGAAGCAGGATACGAGCCTGAAAGCGCATATTTTGAATGTATCCATGAAATGAAATTAATTGTTGATTTAATTAATGAAAGCGGATTTGCTGGAATGAGATATTCTATTTCAAATACAGCTGAATATGGCGATTATATTACAGGATCTAAAATCATTACAGAAGATACTAAAAATGCTATGCGTCAAGTGCTAAAAGACATCCAAGAAGGTGTATTTGCTCGTAACTGGTTACAAGAAAATCAAGTTGGTTGCCCGAACTTTAATGCAAAGCGCAGAATTGAATCGGAACATCAATTAGAGGTGGTTGGTTCTGAACTTCGTAAATTAATGAGCTGGACAAGCGGAAGCAAATTACTTAATAACTAAAAAATCACATATCTTTATAAAATTGAATAAAACTTTCTGCTGAATGAGAGAGGGGGGTACGGTTAAAAAAAACAAATCCAACCTCTCTTTTTTTTATGGGAATTTCGATAGGAAGTTCTATTAAAGTTTTACTGTTTAGTTCTTCTTGGACAAAATTCTTAATAACACATGCAACTCCAAGTCCGGTTTTTGCAAACTCAATTAACAAATCAAGAGAACTTACTTCTAGTAAGTGTCTTGGGTCAATTTTATTTTGATTTAAATAGTAATCGATGTATTGTCTTGTGATGTTTTCTTTGTCGAGAAGCATAATATTAGCTGAATTAAAAAGGTCGATATCATCCTTACCTTCCCTTATTTTTAGGTTACTAAGATATGATTGGGTGGTTACAAAAATATCCTCGATTTCTGTGATAGGGTAAAAATCGATGTTCTTTAAATTTTTAGGCTGTCCTACGAGACCGATATCAATATGGTTTTCCTCTAACATTTTTAGAGTGTGATTCGTGGACTGACATGCTATGGTGATGTTGACGTGGGGATAGTCTAATACAAAACGTTGTAAATATGGGAGCAATAAATATTTGCATAAGGTAGTACTTACACCGATGCGAATATGACCAATATTTAAGTCCTGCATCCTTTTTATCTGTTTTTCTCCCTGCTCTAATGTTTCAAATGCAATTTTGATATGCTTATATAGAGTTTTTCCTTCTTCTGTTAATTTCACACCTCTAGAACTGCGTAAAAACAATTTAGTATCCATACTTTCTTCAAGTTTGGAAATAGCTTTACTTACAGCAGGTTGACTGATATATAAGTTTTTTGCTGCATTTGAAATATTTTCTTCTTTTGCTACTTCGTAAAAGATATGGTAAAAAGATAAATTCTGTGCCATAGCGACCTTCTTTCTTGAGGTGACATAACCTGAGGTTATGTCAAATATTCGTTTCATGTATTTCCATTATAGCAGTCTTTGTGATAAAATTACAATAGAATGTGTAAAATGGAGGAATAAAAATGGGAATGACAATGACTCAAAAGATTTTGGCAGCACATGCAGGATTAAGTGAAGTGAAAGCAGGACAGCTAATTGAGGCGGATTTGGATCTTGTTTTGGGAAATGATATTACGGCACCTGTTGCTATTAATGAAATGAAAAAGATGACGGTAAAAGATGTTTTTGATAAAGATAAGATTGCTTTAGTTCCTGACCATTTTGTACCGAATAAGGACATCAAGTCAGCTGAACATAGTAAGATAATGAGAGAATTTGCATACAAACATGAGATAACAAATTATTTTGAAGTGGGTGAAATGGGAATTGAACATGCATTACTTCCGGAAAAAGGATTAGTTGTTGCGGGAGATGTGGTAATAGGAGCAGATTCTCATACCTGTACTTATGGAGCTTTAGGAGCATTTTCTACGGGAGTAGGAAGTACTGATATGGGTGCAGGAATGGCAACAGGTAAAGCATGGTTTAAGGTTCCATCAGCAATTAAATTTGTAATAACTGGAACTCTTGGAAAATGGGTAAGTGGTAAAGATGTTATATTGCATATTATTGGAAAAATTGGTGTAGATGGAGCTTTGTATAAATCCATGGAATTTGTTGGAGATGGTATAGTAAATTTGACAATGGATGATCGATTTACAATTGCAAATATGGCTATAGAAGCAGGTGCAAAAAACGGAATATTTCCAGTGGATGGAAAAACTATTTCTTACCTTGAAGAACATTCCGCAAAAGATTATAAAGTCTATGAGGCAGATGAAGATGCAGAATATGAGAGGGTTATTGAAATTAATCTAAGTGAATTACAAGCTACTGTTGCATTTCCACATTTACCAGAGAATACGAAAGCTATGAGTGAAGTAGAAGAGGTTTTAATTGATCAAGTAGTAATTGGTTCTTGTACAAATGGGAGAATTGATGATTTGAGAATTGCTGCTAAAGTATTGCTAGGAAGAAAGGTGAAAAAAGGTGTTCGTACTATTATAATACCTGCAACACAAAAGATTTATCTTCAAGCAATTGAAGAAGGATTAGTTACTACTTTTATAAATTCAGGAGCGATTGTAAGTACACCAACATGTGGACCTTGTTTAGGTGGCCATATGGGAGTTTTGGCGGCAGGAGAACGCTGTGTATCTACTACAAATAGAAATTTTGTTGGACGTATGGGGCATGTAGAATCAGAAGTTTACTTGGCTAGTCCGGCTGTTGCAGCTGCCAGTGCAGTGACGGGTAAGATTTCAGAACCAAGTGAATTAGGATTATAGGAGGGGCTAAAATGAAAGTAGTTGGAAATGTATTTAAATATGGAGATAATGTGGATACTGATGTAATTATACCAGCTAGATATTTAAACTCATCAGATCCTATAGAACTTGCAAAACACTGTATGGAAGATATTGATAAAGAGTTTGTGAAAAAAGTTGAAAAAAGCGATATAATTGTTGCGAGAAAGAATTTTGGATGTGGATCTTCAAGAGAGCATGCACCCCTTGCTATAAAAACGACAGGTGTAAGTTGTGTTATTGCAGAAAGCTTTGCGAGAATTTTTTATCGAAATTCCATTAACATTGGACTTCCTATTATAGAGTGTAAAGAAGCTTCTGAAGAAATAGAGTCAGGCAATAAGGTGGAAGTGGATTTTGATAGTGGAATTATCATAAATAGAACGAAAAATAAGACATATCAAGGTCAAGCCTTTCCGACATTTATGCAAAGTATTATAAAGGCAGAAGGT
>CAYYVJ010000030.1:0-7463 GCA_964475115.1 uncultured Lachnospiraceae bacterium | reverse complement strand
ATTTTGCAAATAATTTTTAGGAAAGAGGAGTATGTATGCTTAGAATACATTCGTTTCTTCGAGGAATCTATAGTGTTATAAAGAAAGCTATATCAAAAAAGATATATCGTACATGTGCGATTATTACAACTGGTATGCTAATCATAGCTATAGTTTCTCTATCTTCTAATGGCTTCGATGGTGGAGGTAAAAATAAAACATCCATAATTAAAATCGCAGAAGCAAGTAGTGTTAAGGAAGAGGAAGAAGAAATAGAAGCAGATAACATAGCAAAAATACAGACCGAAATTGCCGACTTAAATAATATAGAAACACAATCTGAATGGCAAGATAAGTCTGATTCCAATAAGGAGAAGCTTTTATCTGCCAAAGAAAAAAATAGAATAGCGTCAGTAACACAAAATTATACAGCCGTGAAAGCGGAGGATGTAACAGAAGCAGCACCAGTGCCAGCATATAGCGTAACAGATGAGGAATACAACATTTTACTTCATATTGTGGCTGCAGAATCTGGGGGCTGTGATTTAAAGGGTCAAATTTTAGTAGCAAATGTAATTTTTAATCGAGTAAAGAATGAAAAGTTTCCGAATTCAATAAGAGAAGTTGTTTTTCAAAAAAACCAATTTACACCAGCGCTTAATGGAACGATATGGAAGTCCCCTATATCCGATTTAACAAAAGAGGCAGTTGATAAAGCGATTGCTGGAGAAGATTATTCAGAGGGTGCATTGTTCTTTTCTGCCAGATCATTGGTGGATCCTAATGATATGACTTGGTTTGATCGAAATTTAAAATGGCTTTTTGAACATGATGGGCATGAGTTTTTTGCTTTTAAATAATATTTTACTAGATTAAACCTTATAAATGGAGTATAATAACTTTTAATTATATTACAATTATACAAAGGAGATATGAATATGATTTTTGATTCTTTGAAAAATATTGAGATTTATAAAAGTTTAGGTAAAAATTACGAAAAAGCAATTGATTTTGTATTGAAAACAGATTTAGATAGTTTAGAAGTAGGAAAATATGAGATTGATGGACTAAATGTATATGCTATGGTTTCTTCCTATGACACGATTGAATGGGAAACAGGAAAATGGGAAGCTCATAAAAATTATTCAGATATTCAACTTGTTATTTCTGGAGAAGAAGTATTTGGATTTGAGCCAACTGCGAACTTAAATGCTAGAACAGAATATGATCCTGTAAAAGACATTATATTCTTTGAAAATGATGTAGAAGGTATGAATTTAGTAACTAAAGCAGGATATTTTGCTATATTTCAGCCACAAGACGGGCACAAACCTAAGGTTATGAATAAGGTTCCAAGTACAGTTAAGAAGCTTGTTGTTAAGATACTAGAAAAGGAATAATGCGATGAATTTATTATACAAGAGTACTAGAAGTGAAAATAGTCTTGTCACAGCTTCGGAAGCTATTTTAAAAGGTTTACCAGAAGATGGTGGTTTGTTTGTTCCTACGGAAATACCCAAATTGGATACTTCCATTGAAACTCTTGCTACAATGAATTATCAACAAATAGCATATGAAGTAATGAAACTGTTTTTAACAGATTTCACTGAAGATGAATTAAAAAAATGTATCAAACAAGCGTATGATGAAAAGTTTGATACAAAAGAGATTGTGCCAATTGTAAAGTTAGATGATACTTATTATTTGGAATTATTTCATGGGTCGACGATAGCTTTTAAAGATATGGCCTTATCTATTTTACCACATCTACTTACAACGGCTGCTAAAAAGAATAATGTTACAAATGAGATTGTGATTTTAACAGCAACCTCTGGTGACACTGGAAAAGCTGCATTAGCGGGATTTGCAGATGTTCCTGCAACAAAAATAATTGTTTTTTATCCTAAAGATGGAGTAAGCTCCATTCAAGAAAAACAAATGGTAACTCAAAAAGGCGCAAATACATATGTTGTGGGAATTGATGGAAACTTTGATGATGCACAAAATGGTGTAAAGGCTATTTTTGGTAATAAAGATTTAGAAACAAGAATGAAGGAATTAAATTATCAATTTTCTTCTGCTAATTCGATTAATATAGGCAGATTGGTTCCACAAATCGTGTACTATGTCTATGCCTATGCAAAATTAGTTGCAGAAGGGGAAGTACAATCTGGTGAGAAGATAAATGTTACGGTTCCTACTGGTAACTTTGGAAATATTTTAGCTGCCTATTACGCTAAGAATATGGGTATTCCTATCCAGAAACTTATTTGTGCTTCGAATGATAACAAAGTGCTTTTTGATTTCTTTCAAACAGGAAATTATGATAGAAATAGAGAATTTGTTTTAACAAATTCACCTTCAATGGATATTTTAATATCAAGTAATCTAGAACGATTGATTTATAAAATAACCGGTGAAGATTCTGCTAAAAATAGAGTTCTTATGGATGCTTTGAATAATGAAGGGATTTATTCTATTTCAGAGGGCATGAAAGAACATCTTTCAGATTTCTATGGAAATTATGCTACAGAGAATGAAACTGCTGAAACTATAGATGAGATATTTGAAGACTATGGATATCTTATGGATACTCATACAGCAGTAGCAGCAAATGTGTATCATAAGTATAAAAAAGAAACTGGGGATAAAGTAAAGACGATTATTGCTTCGACGGCAAGTCCATATAAATTCACAAGAAGCGTAATGGATGCCATTAAAAAAGGTAATGAATTTATGACAGACCTTGAATTAGTAGAAGAGATGAATAAAGTGTCTGGAGTCTCCATTCCAAATGCAATAAAAGAATTAAAAGATGCAAAGGTACTTCATACAAGAGTTTGCAACATGGATAAAATGCAGGAAACTGTGGAAAATATATTAGGAATAAGATAAAAAAGAAAAGGGTAAATGAAACGGTATTGTTTTCATTTGCCCTTTTTTGATATATAATTTTTTTATTTAGAAAATGTAAAATATAAGATTCCAAAAGGATATTTGATTGGAATTATATAGGAAGATTCTGAATTGGGAAGATTAAGGCTTATGACTTCCGGTGGAGTTAAGGAAAGTTCCACGTTGTAATTGTTTGATAAATTCACTGTAAATAGTCCATTATGAAGATTTAAAAAATCAGATACAGAAGCTTGAACAAAATCATCATTTTCATCAAACTCTTCGGACACATAACGTGAGGCAAAAGCAACAAAGGTTTCTTCTGTAGCCAAAATAGCAGTAGAACTATTATAGACACCTTGTATTGATTGGATAGAAGCGAAAAGAGGATCAGAATTTCCTGAAATCTCTTTAGGATCTAGTAAAGTATAATCGTTTCCAATGAAACGAATTAAGTTTTTTATTAAAAGAGCAACATACTCTTTTGTATAATTATAACTTTCTGATTCAGGGAAATGGTAGAATTCTTGAATCATATCATAGATTTTATCTTCGTTTGATTTTAAAAGATTTGAGTAAGATAACTGATAGGTGCTTTCATAATCTTTTATAATTTTATGAATCTCATTAAGTGAAACATAGCCCAACTCTACAAGAGCGTTTCCCAATAAAATATATCCAAACTTTTGTGCCTCAATTAATTCTTCGGCTTGAGGGATGGTTAAATATCCCATATGTACAGCAATTTCAGCGAAGCGTTTATCTATGCTTGTTTGCATAGTATGAACATCCTCTACTTCTTCAGGTGTCATGTAACCTGCTGATACTGCCAAGGCACCTATTTTTTTGGTAAGTGTATTTTTATATTTTAATCCATCAATAAGTTCTGTGGATGTGATTATTTTTTTTTGTAATAAATAATTTCCGAAAAATTGTGTAAGCATTTATTCGTCCTCCCCTTCTACTCTAGATAAAATTTCTTTTACCTGAGTGTTAACAAAAGGTTTTAACAAAAATTCATAAGCACCTGCTTTAATGGAATCTGTTATATTGGATTTCGTGCCAGTAGAAGACAGCATTACAACTTTTGCACTGGGATTGAAAGCGATAATATCCGTTAATGCATCAATACCATATTTGTTTGGCATAACGATATCCATAAATACTAAATCTGGTTGTTCTGCCTTATACATTTCAACGGCAACAACTCCATCAATTGCTTCTAATATAGTTTCATATCCCAAACCATTTAGGCAATTTTTGAGTTTTCTTCTTGACAAGATAGAATCGTCTGCAATCAAAATTTTTAAATCTTTCTTTTTCATTTGTTCCCTTCCCCTCTTGAACTTTTATAAAAAAGTAGCTTAAATATAATAGTACATTATTGTGGCAAAAATATCAATATATTTTCTGTAATTGATGTGGAAAAGCCTTTCAAAAGTAAGAAAGAACGCTCTATTTTTTAAAACTAGCTAGACGTTTCTGCTATATAGAGCTATAATAGGGGCAACATAAGATAAAGGAAAATTATAAAATGACGAAAAAACATAACAAAGAGAACATTTTAGAGGGTAGGTTAGTTAGTGTTATTTTAGCTCTTGCGCTTCCAATTGTGATAAATAGTTTCATACAAACATTGTATAATTTGATAGATACTTATTGGCTTGGCAGACTAGGCACAAATTCCATGGCTGCTATTACAGTTGTGTCCCCAATACAGTCGATAGTTTTGAATTTTGGACAAGGAATCACAGTGGCAGGTGCTATTTTGGTCTCACAATACATAGGTGCAAAAGATACTGAAAATGCGAATGATATGGTAAATCAATTATTTGTTAGTGCAATGATACTTGCTTTAATAAGTGCGATATCTTGTTTCTTTGCAACGCCTGGTATTATAAGGTGGATGGGTGCAGAAGGAGAAGTTTTTGAATATGGTAAAACATATCTCCAAATTGTTATGTTAGATATGCCATTTTTGTTTATGATAAATATTTTTACGGCAGTAAGACAATCACAAGGAGACACGGTTAAGCCAATGCTTCTAAATTTACTAGGGGTACTTATTAATATGGTCTTAGATCCTCTTTTCATGTTAACCTTTGGCTGGGGGGTGGCGGGTGCAGCAATTGCCACTGTAGCAGCAAAAGTTCCTTGTGCAATTATCGCTTTTATTGCCTTAAATAATAGAAAAAACATTATCCGTATTGATTTGAAAGGATTTGGATTTAACAAAAAGAAGTTAATGTCAATTTTACAGATAGGCTTTCCTACTGCTATCGGTGGTAGCACAATGCAGTTTGGATTTGCACTAATGAGTAGAAATGTCTTGAAATATGGTTCTATGGCAGTCGCAGCATATGGGATAGGAAACCGAATCAATGGTCTTATAACCATGCCTTCCAATGCGATGGGATCTGCTACAGCTACCATAGTGGGACAAAATGTAGGTGCAAGGCAAATAGACAGAGCAGAATCGGCCTATTTGTTGGCGAGAAAAATGTCGGTAATTTTTCTGTTCCTTGGAGGAATAATCTTATCGAGAGAAGCGGTGGCGAGACCAATTGTTGAGATTTTCTCGTCAGATGAAGTGGTGATAAAAATGGGCCTAGATTTTTTGAAGATTCTAGCACTGTATTGTTGGACAAATGGTATCTATAATACCACAACAGCACTTCTTCAAGGAACAGGTCATACAGTTATTACGATGGCAGTAGATGCCACAAGGTTGTGGGTGTTCCGTTTTGCAACCTTATATGTTTGTGAACGAATATTAAATATGGGAGTAAGAAGTATTTGGTATTCTGTTGTAATAAGTAATGCAATTTCTGCATTCATTTTATGGCTTATATATTTATCTAAAGTATGGAAAAAGAATAGGGTTAGGCTATAAAATAGCCCAACCCCCTAGTACTTTTGTGATTTCATATTCATTTGCTTCTTCTTGTGTCAGTTGTTTTGACCAAGGAACTCTTTTTTCTGAAGAAGAACCTGGCCCAAAGGACTTGTATTCGGCATAAAGGACAGTGTTCCTAGCATCTTCTTTGTTCCAGTCATGCCAACCTTCTTCTTTAATATGTGCTCCTAATTCGCACTCTAAAAGTATTGTTTTAGCATAGTTGCGCCAAGGTCTGCCTAGATATACAGACTTATCAGGGCAATTGCTAGTAAATCTACATTTAGAAAAGACGTAGCCGTATTCTTGCCCTTCTGGTGTAGAAGCCGCAGTAACATAGCCTTTTACCTCTGATTCAATATCCTGTGAAAATATCTCGCATTGCTCAAAATAAGCAGTTGCGCTTCCAAAAATAAAATCCACATCACCACGTATGTAGCAGTTTTTGTAAAAATGACGCCCGTTAATTCGTGGAGCATTTTCTTTTGGTCCTCTAAAACCATTTTTCTCAATGGAAGAGGGTGGTAGAGGTGCTGTAAATAAGGTGTCTTGGCTAGCTAAAAAACGACAGTTTTCAAATAGGATACGATCTCCATCTACATAGAGAGCAAGTGCTTGTCCTACTTTTTTACCTGGTCCGGAATTGTTTTCAAAGCTAATGTTCTTTGCTGTAAAATCATTCGCATCAATATGAACGGTAGGAGTTCTAAAAGTTCCTCTTTTTTCGCCATCCTCGTGTATCATAAGTGCATAGTCATTATAAGTAATAATGGTATCTTCTGATGATTCTCCGAGAAATGTTATATTTGCTTTATCAACCACTAATTTTTCTTTATAAATACCTGATTTGATGTAAATGGTTGTAGGTGAAATCGAATCATAAGGAATAGAATCCAATGCTTCTTGTATGGTACTATAGTTGGCATTTCCTTGTTTTGAAACTATAATCATATTAAGTTCTCCTTTTTAAAATATTGTTTTATGCTTCATTATAGCACTTATCTGAAAAATAATCTTGCATTTCTTATTTCATAGTGATATACTTAATTAGATTAAAAGACAAAACAGTGAAGAGAGTGGACGCAAGTCCACTCTTTATACGTATGTACTGGAAAAATTTATTATATTATATAGGAAAGAAGGTGTAGTCATGGCAAAAAAAGAGAATTATGAGTTGAAAACAGAAAATCTACTACTTCCAATTATGGAGAAAAACAAATTTGAATTAGTTGATGTCGAATTTATTAAAGAAGCCGGAAGTTGGTTCCTAAGGATTTACATGGATAAAGAAGGCGGAATTACGGTAGACGATTGTGAAATGGTTAGTAGGGAATTTGGAGAGATATTGGATAAGGAGGACTATATTGACGAATCCTATATTCTAGAAGTAAGTTCTCCAGGACTTGGAAGACCATTAAAGAAAGACAAAGATTTTGAGAGAAGTTTAGGCGAAGAAGTAGAAATCAAACTTTATCGCATGTTGGATAAGAAGAAAGAATATTTTGGAATATTAGAAAGTTATGATAAAGATACAGTAAGTATTGTGTTAGAAAGTGAAACTCACATTTCAATACCTAAAGCAGACATTGCTTTAATAAGATTAGCATTTGACTTTTAGAGTTAAATAATAAGGAGGATAATTTAGAAATGAATAAGGAATTAATTGAGGCTTTAAATATTCTAGAAAAGGAAA
>CAYYVJ010000029.1:0-21802 GCA_964475115.1 uncultured Lachnospiraceae bacterium | reverse complement strand
CAGTAAAATTTGGAGAAAAACTAAAAGAACTACTTACTATGGCTAGAAACAAGAAGAATGTGTTGGAATATCAAGAAATTTCAGATTTTTTTAGTGATATGGAGCTTGATGCTGAAAAATTTAACAAAATTTTGGAAATACTTGAAAATAACAACATTGATGTGCTTCGAATCGCAGAAGATGACGCTCTTATTTTAGAAGATGAGGATGAAGAGGAAGAGGAGGAAGAAGAAATCGATATTGAAAAAATAGATTTAAGTGTTCCGGACTCCATTAGCATCGAAGATCCCGTGAGAATGTATTTGAAAGAAATTGGAAAAGTGTCTCTCCTTACTGGTGAAGAAGAGGTCGAGCTTGCTAAAAGACTCGAACTAGGAGATGAAACAGCTAAAAAGCGTTTGGCTGAGGCAAATCTACGTTTAGTAGTTAGTATAGCGAAACGTTATGTAGGAAGAGGTATGCAATTCTTAGATTTAATCCAAGAGGGTAATCTAGGGCTTATTAAGGCTGTGGAAAAATTTGATTATCGTAAGGGGTTTAAGTTTAGTACTTATGCAACCTGGTGGATAAGACAAGCGATTACACGTGCAATTGCTGATCAAGCCCGTACCATACGTATTCCAGTTCACATGGTTGAAACCATCAACAAACTTATTCGTGTTTCCAGACAACTTTTGCAAGAATTAGGTAGAGAACCTAGCCCAGAGGAAATAGCTGAGGTAATGGAACTTCCTGTAGAAAGAGTAAGAGAGATTCTAAAGATTTCTCAAGAACCTGTGTCTCTAGAGACACCTATTGGAGAAGAAGAAGATAGCCATTTAGGAGATTTTATACAGGATGAAAATGTACTTGTACCATCTGACGCAGCAGCATTTACCTTGCTAAAAGAACAGTTGGTTGAGGTTCTTGGAACATTGACTGATCGTGAACAAAAGGTTTTAAGACTTCGTTTTGGATTAGATGATGGACGAGCTAGGACATTAGAAGAAGTTGGCAAGGAATTTAATGTGACAAGAGAAAGAATAAGACAGATAGAGGCAAAAGCATTGCGTAAGCTTCGCCATCCAAGCAGAAGCAGAAAGTTAAAAGATTATTTAGATTAGTGGAGAATAGCATGCAGTTATCGAAAAGATTAGAAGCAGTAGCTTCCTTTGTAACAGAAGGAAATCGCGTGGTTGATGTTGGAACAGATCATGGATATGTTCCAATCTATCTAGTGGAAACAGGGAAGATTTCGGAAGCGATTGCTATGGATATAAACAGTGGACCATTAAATAGAGCTCAAGAAAATATTAAAAAAGCTGGTTTAGAGCATAAAATCCAGACAAGGTTATCCGATGGCATTGAGAAGTTAAAAAGAGATGAAGTCGATACGGTTGTAATCGCTGGTATGGGTGGAAACTTAATTATTAAGATTCTCAGTGAAGGTAAAGAAATATTAAAAGATATAAAAGAGTTGGTTCTCTCACCTCATTCGGATCTTTCTTTAGTAAGAAGGTTTTTACATGAAGTAGAATTTTTCATTTTAAAAGAGAATATGCTAAAGGAAGATGGTAAATATTATACAGTGATGAAAGTACGTCCTGGAAAAAAGAATGTTGAAGAAGATATATTCTTTGAATTTGGAGAATCTTTGCTTAGGAAAAAAGACCCTATTTTAAAAGAATTTCTTTTAAAAGAAGAAAAATCTTTGCGCCTAATAGAGGAGGAACTTATAAAACAAGATGTAGAAAGTACTAGAATGAGATTACCAGAAATTAGGCAACAGCTAAAGGGAATAGAGGAGGCACTAAAGTATTATGAAATGTAAGGAAATTATGGATGTCCTAGAACACCTTGCCCCTAAAATGTACGCAGAATCTTGGGATAATGTAGGACTACTCATTGGAGATGTTGAAAAAAAGGTTGAAAAAATAATGATTGCTGTAGATGCTTCCGACTCTGTTGTGGATGAGGCAGTTTCTAAGCAGGTAGATATGTTGATAACTCATCATCCAATGATTTTTTCGGGTTTAAAAAACATTCGAAAAGATGATTTTATTGGAAGAAGAGTCATACAATTAATTAAAGAAGATATTGCATATTATGCTTTTCATACCAATTTTGATATAGCAGGTGGTATGGCAGAACTAGCAGCAAATAAATTAGGTCTAAAAAATACAAGGGTTTTAGAAAAGACCACAGAGATTTATGGAGAAGATGCTGGAATAGGTAGGGTAGGTTCTTTAGAAACACCCATGAGTGTTAAGGAACTGGCATCTTATGTAAAGGAACATTTTCAACTAGATAGCATTACTGTGTATGGTGATTTGGATTCTATGGTTTTACAAGTTGCAATCTCGCCAGGCTCTGGAAAGAGGGAAATCGATTATGCATTTATGGAAGGGGCTCAGGTTCTAATTACTGGGGATATTGGGCACCATGAAGGAATGGACTCGAATGCAAAAGGAATTGTGATTTTAGATGCAGGTCACTATGGATTGGAGAAAATATTTTCGGAATTTATAAAAGATTATTTAAAAGAAAAGTTAGCAGAAGAAATAGAGTTGATGGTTGCAAAGGAAAAAAGTCCATTTTTGATTCTTTAGGAGGTATTTATGAGTAAAATGATTTCAGTATTTATAGATAAGGAAACGAAGGAATATCAACAAGGGACTACATACCATGATATTGTGGCAGATTATCAGAAGGATTATGAAAATGATATTGTTTTAGTGACGGTTAATGGTAAGCTCCAAGAACTTCATAAGAAGCTAATGAAAGAATGTAAAATGAGTTTTATTACGACAGCAGATGAAGCTGGTATGCGTTCTTATAAGCGAAGTGTAACACAGGTGATGCTTAAAGCGATTTATGATATTGTTGATGAAGAAAAAATAGAAAAAGTAAGTATCTTATTTTCTCTAAATAAAGGTTACTTTTTTAAAATAAAAGGTTCCGTTGTTTTGGATGAAAGTTTACTTAAACAAGTGAAAGAGCGAATGAATGAGCTTGTTAAGCAAAACATTTCCATTATGAAACGAAGCGTTAATACAGATGATGCTATTACATTGTTTCATAATCATAAAATGTATGATAAGGAAAAGTTATTTAGATATCGTCGAGTTTCTAAAGTAAATATATATAGCATTAATGAATTTGAAGACTATTACTATGGGTATATGTTATATTCCACGGGATATCTTAAATATTTTGATTTATATCTATATGAAGATGGTTTTGTATTACAGCTTCCTTCTAAGAAAAACCCAAAAGTCATTCCTGAATTTTATTCTCAAGAAAAGCTTTTTAAAGTATTAAATGACTCAAAAACTTGGGGAGATCGTCTTAATATTTCGACAGTAGGTGAGCTCAATGAAAAGATTACAAAAGGTGAATTGAATGAATTAATTCTTGTACAAGAGGCACTTCAAGAAAAGAAGATTGCTGAAATAGCTCAAATGATTGCAAATAAGAGAAGTAAAAAATTTGTTATGATTGCAGGACCTTCTTCCTCTGGAAAGACCACTTTTTCCCATCGATTATCGATTCAACTATTGGCTCATGGCTTAAAGCCTCATCCAATACCTGTGGATAATTATTTTATTAATCGTGTCAACACTCCATTAGATGAATTTGGTGAAGTTGATTTAGAAAGTATCAAAGCCATTGATGTGGTGCAGTTTAATAAAGACATGATGGCATTATTAAGTGGGGAAAAGGTTGAACTTCCTTTCTATAATTTTAAGACTGGTGAGAGAGAATATCGAGGAGATTTCAAACAATTAGGTGAGGATGATATTTTAGTGATTGAAGGAATTCATGCGTTAAATGATGAATTATCACATTCTTTGCCCCAAGATAGCAAATTTAAAATATATATCAGTGCCTTAACCCAATTAAATGTAGATGAACACAATCGAATTCCGTCCACAGATGGAAGGTTGATTAGAAGGATTATAAGAGATGCAAAAACAAGAGGTATTACTGCAAAGGGAACGATAGCAATGTGGGAATCTGTAAGGCGTGGTGAAGAGAAAAATATTTTTCCTTTTCAAGAAGAGGCAGATGTGATGTTTGACTCAGCATTAATTTATGAGTTAGCAGTTTTAAAACAATATGCAGAGCCACTTTTATTTAGTGTAGAGAGAACAGATCCAGAATACCCAGAAGCAAAACGTTTGTTAAAGTTTCTAGATTATTTTTTGGGAATCAGTGCAGATGAAGTTCCAAACAATTCTATCTTACGAGAATTTGTAGGTGGAAGTTGCTTTAAAGCCTAATAGATATGCATGCAGTTCAGCCGTGCCAATTCAGAATTTGTCAAAATGTCACTGGCAAATTCTTCATGGCGTGCGTGCGCCCTATAAAACTATAGACAATGTCCACTCCTTGAACAAGTTCACTCGTGGAAATTGCCTATAGTTTTTCACGGCTAAACTAAAAACCCTATTGACAAAGTTTTTTTTTGGATATATACTTTGACTATCAAAATATTTGTATTTCAAATCAAAAAGGAGAATAGACATGTTTGAAGAGATGAAAGAGATTATTATGGAGCAATTAAATGTAGAAGCATCAGAGATTGAGTTAACATCTAATTTTAAAGAAGATTTAGGTGCAGACTCCTTGGATTTATTTGAACTTGTAATGGCGTTAGAAGATAAATATTCTGTAGAAATACCAGCAGATGATTTAGCTAAGATTGGGACAGTAAATGATGTCATGAATTACTTAAAAGATAAAGGTGTACAATAAAGTATTCTATAATAGGATTTTATAAGTGAGGAAGTTAAGATGGAGACAAGAATAACAGAGTTATTAGACATTAAATATCCTATTATTCAGGGTGGAATGGCATGGGTAGCAGAACATAATCTAGCTGCTGCTGTTTCAGCGGCAGGAGGCTTAGGGCTAATTGGTGCAGCAAATGCACCAGTTGATGTCGTACGTAATGAGATTCGAAAAGTAAAAGAAGTTACAAATAACCCTTTCGGTGTAAATATTATGCTTTTAAGCCCTTATGCGGAAGAAATTGCCAAGGTTATAGTAGAAGAAGGCGTTAAGGTAGTTACGACTGGAGCAGGTAATCCAGAAAAATATCTTGACATGTGGCATGAAGCAGGTATTAAAGTAATTCCTGTTGTAGCATCGGTTGCTTTGGCTAAGCGAATGGCTAGATATGGTGCTTCTGCCGTGGTTGCAGAAGGATGTGAAGCAGGAGGGCATATTGGAGAACAAACAACTATGACCCTGGTTCCTCAAATCGTAGATGCAGTTGATATACCAGTTATTGCAGCCGGTGGAATCGGAGATTACAGAGGATTTGCAGCGGCTATGATGTTAGGTGCAGAAGGCGTTCAAATAGGTACTAGATTTGTAGTAGCCAACGAGTCCATCGTACATGATAATTTTAAAGAAAAGATATTAAAAGCAAAAGATATTGATTCTGAAGTGACTGGACGAAGCCATGGTCATCCTGTACGAGCTTTGAGAAATCAAATGACTAGAGAGTATGTGAACTTTGAAAAATCGGGTGCTTCCTTTGAAGAACTGGAATACTTAACTTTAGGTGCATTAAGGCATGCTGTTATTGAAGGAGATGTTGTAAAAGGCTCATTAATGGCAGGTCAGGTAGCAGGGCTTATAAATAAAAGACAAAGTTGTAAGGAAATTATTGAAGAGATTATAACAGAGGCAGAAGCCTTATTGTATCACAAGTAAATAAATAAGCACGAGGTAGCTCATGAGTAAAATAGCATTTATATTCCCTGGACAGGGAGCTCAAGTAATTGGAATGGGTAAAGAATTCTTTGATAAAAATGAAGGGAGTCAAAGAATATTTAGGGAGGCATCTGAAATCACAGGGTTGGATATTCCAAGCCTTTGTTTTGAAGAAAATGACAATCTGAATATTACAGAATATACACAAGTAGCCATGTTAGCTACTTCAATAGCCATGCTAGAAGCCTTCAAAGACTATCATATCAATCCTTCTGTATGCGCTGGTTTAAGTCTTGGAGAATATTCAGCAATGGTAGCAAGTGGTGCTTTGGATTATAAGCAGGCATGCCATATTGTTAGGCAAAGAGGTATTCTTATGCAAGATGCAGTTTTGCCAGGAATGGGAGCTATGGCAGCAGTTCTAGCTTTGGAAGTTTCTAAAATAGAAGAAGTGTGTGACAAAATAGAAGGGGTAGAAATCGCAAATTATAATTGCCCTGGTCAAACTGTTATTTCAGGAGCAAAAGAGGCAGTAAAACTGGCAGGAGAACTTCTTTTGGAAGCAGGTGCAAAACGTGTGATTATGCTAAATGTTAGTGGACCTTTTCATTCTTCCATGTTAAAAGAAGCAGGTAGAAAACTAGGTAAGTTGTTAGAGCCTATTCCATTTCACAAGCCTTCTATACCTTATGTAACAAATGTGACGGGTGACTATATAAGGGAATCAAATCAGATAAAAGAGTTGCTAGAGAAACAAGTATATTCTCCTGTAAAATGGCAACAAGGAATTCAGACCATGATTGAAAATGGTGTGGATACCTTCATAGAAATAGGACCAGGAAGATCACTTTCAGCTTTTGTAAAGAAAATAGATTCTAGTAAAAAAATATTAAACATCGAGAAGTTTGAAGATATGGAAAAAGTTGCTTTGGAGGTAGAAAAATGTTAATAGAAAGAGTGGCGTTAGTAACTGGTGCTAGTCGAGGAATTGGAAGAGAAATTGCTCTTACTTTAGGTCGATATGGTGCAACTGTAATTGTAAACTATAATGGCTCAGAGGAGGCTGCTGTAAAAGTAGTAAATGAGATTATAGCTTCTGGTGGAAAGGCTTACCCCTATCAATGTAATGTAGCTAATTATGAACAAACAAAAGAGATGATAGAAGAAATTATTAAGACCAATTCTCGTATCGATGTGCTAGTGAATAATGCAGGTATTACAAAAGATAATTTGTTACTTAAAATGTCTGAAGAAGAATTTGACCAAGTGATGAACATTAATTTAAAAGGAACATTTCATTGCATTAAGCATGTAGTAAGGCAAATGATTAAGCAAAGAAGTGGAAGAATCATTAATATTTCTTCAATTTCAGGTGTAGTAGGCAATGCAGGTCAAGCAAATTATAGTGCTTCTAAGGCAGGTATAATCGGATTGACGAAATCTGTAGCAAGAGAATTAGCTCCAAGGGGTATTACTGTAAATGGAATTGCTCCTGGATTTATTGATACAGAAATGACAGCTGTATTACCAGAACAAGTAAAAGAATCTATTTTAAATCAAATTCCACTTAAAAGATTTGGAACTTCAAGTGATATTGCAGAACTAGCAGCTTTTTTAGCCTCTGATAAAAGTGGATATATAACTGGTCAAATTATAAATGTAAATGGTGGAATGGCAATGTAGCTAGAAACCTTGAAAGGTGTGTAATAATGCAAAAAAGAGTGGTTGTCACTGGTATGGGAGCAATTACACCTATCGGAAATAGTGTGGAAAGCTTTTGGGCAGGTGTGAAAGAAAATCAAGTGGGAATTAGCCCTATAACTAAATTTGATACATCAGAATATAAAAATAAACTAGCTGCAGAAGTAAAAGACTTTAACCCAAAAGATTATATGGATTTTAAAGCTGCAAAAAGAATGGAATTATTTAGCCAATATGCAGTGGCAGCAACAAAAGAAGCACTAGAACAGTCAGGACTGCTTATAGAAAAAGAAGATCCATATCGTGTTGGTGTTTCTGTAGGCTCTGGAATCGGAAGTTTGCAAGCGTTGGAGAGAGAACATAAGAAGTTGTTAGAAAAAGGACCTTCTAGAATCAATCCTTTATTAGTTCCTCTTATGATTACAAATATGGCAGCAGGTAATGTATCGATTCAATTTGGTGCAAAAGGAAAGTGTCTTAATATTGTAACTGCTTGTGCTACAGGAACGCATTCTATTGGAGAGGCATTTCGTGCCATACAATATGGAGAAGCAGATGTTATGATAGCTGGAGGTAGTGAAGGATCAATATGTCCTATTGGTATTGGAGGATTTGCTGCATTAACAGCCCTTTCAGACTCTGAAGATCCCTTAAGAGCTTCGATTCCTTTTGATTTAGAGCGAAATGGTTTTGTAATGGGAGAGGGAGCTGGAATTGTTATTCTAGAAGAACTTGACCATGCATTAGCTAGAAACGCAACGATATTAGCTGAAGTAGTTGGATATGGAGCAACATGCGATGCATTTCATATTACTTCTCCTTCAGAAGATGGAGCTGGAGCTGGAAAAGCAATGGAATTTGCAATTAGAGAAGCAGGAATTTCTCCTAAAGATATTTCATATATAAATGCTCATGGAACAAGTACACATCATAATGATTTGTTTGAGACCATTGCTATTAAAAGTGTATTTGGAGAGCATGCTTATAATCTAAAAATCAATTCTACAAAATCCATGGTAGGGCATTTACTTGGAGCTGCTGGAGCAGTTGAATTTATCACATGTATTAAGTCTATTATGGAGAGTTACATTCATCCTACAGTAGGGTATTCAAAAAAGGATGAAGAATGTGATTTGAACTATGTTCCTGGAAGTGGAATTCATGAAGATGTAGAATATGCCCTTAGCAATTCCTTGGGTTTTGGTGGGCATAATGGAAGTATTCTAGTGAAAAAGTTTAGAGATTAAAAGGAGAGCAATCAATGGAACTTGAACAAATTATTAAATTAATCAATACCGTATCTGACTCTTCCTTAACTGGTTTTACGCTGGAAGAAGGAAATACAAAACTTGTTTTTGATAAACAAATTTCCACAGTAGGTGTAGCAGGTGAAAATGATATGACGAGAGTACAACTAAAATCAGAATCCCTTCCTACAGTAAGTAACCCTTCTTCGGAAGATAAACAAGAAAAAAGTGTTATTTGTGAAAATGAAATGCAGATAAATTCTCCCCTAGTAGGTACATTTTATCATTCACCTTCTCCAGAGGAAGCACCATTTGTGGTAATCGGAGATGCAGTGAAAAAAGGACAGACTTTAGGCATTGTAGAAGCAATGAAATTAATGAATGAAATAGAATGCGAATGCGATGGTATCGTAGAAGAAGTATTAATTAAAAATGAACAAATGGTAGAATACGGTCAACCTTTATTTAAAATTAAAAATATTTAAGTAGAATGGAGTAATTATGCTAGGTATAAAAGAAATTAAAGAAATCATCCCACATAGACATCCGTTTTTGCTGGTAGATAAAGTTGATGAACTAGAGCCAGGGGTAAAGGCGATTGGCTACAAGGCAGTAAGTTTTGATGAATATTTTTTCAGAGGACATTTTCCTGAGGAGCCTGTTATGCCTGGTGTTTTGATTATTGAAGCGTTGGCTCAAGTAGGCGCAGTATGTATCTTAAGTCAAGAAGAGTATAAAGGTAAGATAGCATATTTTGGAAGTATTAATTCAGCTAAGTTTAAAAAAAAGGTAGTTCCAGGGGATGTGCTTCGTCTCGAGGTAGAGATTATCAAGAAAAAAGGACCAATCGGTGTTGGGAAAGCTGTAGCGACTGTAGATGGAAAAGTAGCTGTAATCGCTGAATTAACCTTTGCCATAGGGTAGGAGGAAGTATGTTTCAAAAAGTATTAGTTGCCAATCGTGGTGAGATAGCAGTTCGAATTATTAGAGCTTGTAGAGAAATGGGAATTAAAACAGTAGCAGTTTACTCTGAGGCAGACAAAGAAGCACTTCATACTCAATTAGCTGATGAGAGTATTTGTATTGGCCCGGCACAAAGTACGGAGAGTTATTTGAATATGGAACGTATCTTAAGCGCTACAGTAGTTAGTAAAGCAGATGCTATTCATCCTGGGTTTGGATTTTTATCTGAGAACACCAGATTTGTTGAGATGTGTGAAAAGTGTAATATAACCTTCATAGGACCCGATTCTAATATGATAAGAAGTATGGGGAATAAATCAGAAGCAAGAGCTACTATGTTAAAAGCAGGAGTTCCAATCGTACCAGGTACAAAAGAACCTGTTTATATTGCAGAAGAAGGAAAAAAAATTGCTGATGAGATGGGCTATCCAGTTATGATAAAGGCTTCTTCTGGTGGTGGAGGCAAAGGTATGCGAATTGTTACCTCATCAGATAAGTTTATAAGTAATTTTAATACAGCACAGAGAGAATCGGTTAGTGGATTTGGAGACAATTCTATGTATATAGAAAAATATATTGTTAATCCAAGACACATTGAATTTCAAATATTAGCAGATAAGTATGGAAATATTGTACATTTAGGAGAAAGAGATTGTTCGATCCAAAGAAGACACCAGAAATTAATTGAAGAGGCACCTTCCTCAGCAATTGACGAAAAGTTGCGTAAGAAAATGGGAGATACTGCAATTGCAGCAGCAAAGGCAGCTAATTATGAAAATGCTGGAACCATAGAGTTCCTTTTAGATAAAACAGGTACATTTTACTTTATTGAGATGAATACACGAATTCAGGTGGAACATCCAATAACGGAAATGGTAACGGGTATAGATATTGTTAAGGAACAAATCAAAATTGCAGCAGGAATTCCTCTATCCTTTAAGCAAAAGGATGTTAAAATACAAGGTCATGCTATAGAATGTCGAATCAATGCAGAAAACCCTAAAAAGAATTTTATGCCCTCTCCAGGAAGTATTTACAATATACATTTTCCAGGAGGAAATGGAATTCGAATTGATACAGGAATTTTTTGTGGGTATACAATACCGCCTTATTATGATTCCATGGTTTTAAAGCTTATAGCATATGATAAGGATAGAGAATCAGCCATTAGAAAGATGCAAAGTGCAATGGGTGAACTTGTATTAGAAGGCATTGAAACCAATATTGATTTTCAATATGAAATATTGCAAAACAAGAAATATATAGAAGGAAATATTGATACTCACTTTATCCAAGACATTTGAGAATTGTTAGGAGCAGTCTATGTTAAAAGAAATGTTTAAGAAAACGACCTATATACCTTTGGGAAACAAAGAATATACTTCACCACAGCCTGAAGAAAAGATAAGCCCTTCTGTGCCAGAGGGGTTATGGACAAAATGTCCGATATGTGGGAAGTTGGTCTATACGGAAGATATTACTCAGAACTACAATGTTTGTCCAAAATGTGATTACTATTTCCGATTGGATGCCTATAGTAGAATCAAATCAGTGGTGGATGAAGAAAGTTTTGTGGAATGGGATAAAGATATTGCAAATACAAATCCTTTGAACTTTCAAAAGTATCCAGAAAAGGTTTTGTCTCTTAAGCAAAAACTTGATATGGACGAAGCGGTTGTAACAGGAGCAGCAACTATACATGGTCAAGAAATAGTTTTGGCTGTTTGCGACTCTAGATTTCTAATGGGAAGTATGGGGCAAGTGGTTGGAGAGAAGATAACGAGAGCAGTAGAAAAGGCTACAGAAAGAAAATCACCTATTATTATATTTACTTGTAGTGGTGGTGCCAGAATGCAAGAAGGAATCGTATCTTTAATGCAGATGGCGAAAACATCAGCTGCTTTAAAAAAACACAGTGAAGCTGGGCTTTTATATATTACTGTTTTAACAGATCCTACAACCGGAGGAGTAACGGCTAGCTTTGCTATGTTGGGTGATATTATTTTAGCAGAACCTGGAGCCTTAGTTGGATTTGCAGGGCCTAGAGTGATAGAACAGACCATTGGTCAAAAACTTCCTGAAGGTTTTCAAAGGGCAGAGTTTCTTCTTGAGAAAGGCTTAATAGATCAAGTGGTAAAAAGGGTGGATTTAAAGAATACTCTTAGTAAAATAGTACGCTTTCATAACCCGAACTTAAAGCTTGAGCTAAAGGAGAATCTAGTTACAAAAAGAGAAGAAAGTAAAAAAAGGATTGACTTATTAAATGATAAGACAGCTTGGGAGAAGGTGGAAATAGCTAGAAGTGCAGAACGTCCCACAAGCTTAGATTATATAGAGAAAATATTTGGTGAATTTATAGAACTTCATGGTGACCGTGCTTTTGCAGATGATGGGGCCATCATTGGAGGAATTGGAACCATTTTAGGCAGAGCAGTTACAATTATAGGACAACAAAAAGGTAAAAATACAAAGGATAATATTAAAAGAAATTTTGGAATGCCATATCCAGAAGGCTATCGTAAAGCGCTTCGTTTAATGAAACAGGCAGAAAAGTTTAAAAGACCAATAATCTGTTTTGTAGATACGCCAGGAGCATTTTGTGGAATCGGAGCAGAGGAAAGAGGGCAAGGAGAAGCGATTGCTAGAAACTTATATGAAATGTCGGATTTAAAAGTGCCTATTCTTTCTATCGTGATTGGAGAGGGTGGAAGTGGAGGAGCACTTGCATTAGCAGTAGCAAATGAAATTTGGATGCTTGAAAATTCTACTTACTCTATTTTATCTCCAGAAGGTTTTGCATCCATACTGTGGAAAGATAATAAGCGTGCGAAAGAAGCTGCTAATATTATGAAAATAACAGCCAAGGATTTAAAGCAGTTAAATATTATTGAGCAGATTATACCAGAACCTACAGTTGCTTCTGAAAAATCTTTAGATGAGATTTCGGGATATATGAAACAAGAAATTAGTAAATTTCTGATATCCTATGAAAGAAAATCGGAGAAAGAGTTAACAGAAGAAAGATATGAAAGATTTCGAAACATGTAGTGTCGTTGAAAGGACTATTTATGATGAAATATAAACCATTAGTTATAGGAGATGTAGTAGCTAGGATACCCATTATTCAAGGTGGAATGGGAGTTGGAATTAGTTTATCGGGTTTGGCAGGTGCAGTAGCCTTAGAAGGTGGAATTGGAATTATATCTACTGCACAAATTGGGTTTCGTGAAGCAGATTTTGAATCAAACCCTGTAGAAGCAAATCTTCGAGCAATTGGGGATCAAATAAAAAAAGCAAAGAACTTGGCAAAAGGTGGAATCATTGGAGTCAATATTATGGTTGCAACCAAGTACTATGAGGAATATGTAAAGACAGCAGTAAAAGCAGGAGCTGATCTTATTATTTCAGGAGCTGGACTTCCTATTAATTTGCCAGAATACGTAGAAAATTCAAAAACTAAGATTGCTCCAATTGTGTCTTCTTTAAAAGCGGCAATGGTTATATTGAAGATGTGGGAGAGGCACTATAAGAAAATCCCGGATTTAGTGGTTGTAGAAGGGCCAAAGGCAGGAGGACACTTGGGATTTACCAAAGAACAGTTAGAAAATTTAACGGATGCTGAGTTTGACAAAGAAATTTTATCCATTAAAGAACTGGTAAAGCAATATGCTGAAAAGTATGGGAAAAAGATACCTGTTGTTGCTGCAGGCGGCATCTATTATAGTAAGGATATGGAACATTATATGGAACTTGGCTTAGATGGAGTCCAGATTGGAAGCCGTTTTGTAACTACTTATGAATGTGATGCAGATGAATCTTATAAAATGGCTTATATTCATTGTAAAAAAGAAGATATACAAATTGTAAGTAGCCCTGTGGGTATGCCAGGAAGAGCTATTATGAATCCGTTTATGGAAGCTACTGCAAATGAAAAGGCTAAGATAACAAAATGCTATAAATGTATTAAAAACTGTAATCCAAAAACAATACCTTACTGCATAACAGGTGCTCTTATTCATGCAGCCAAGGGAGAGGTGGATCAGGGTTTACTATTTTGTGGAGCAAATGCTTATAAAGCAGAGAAAATGGAATCTGTAAGAGATGTTATAAATGAGTTTGCTAATCAATAGGGAGTTTGCCAAAGGCAAACTCCCTATAAAGTTCACTAATAGTTATAATAATTCTCCACCTGGATATAGAGTAGATGTATAAAGACGCTTTACTTGCGGAATTTTATTACCTGATGGTGGAATGGATAAATCGTAATTTGTTCCAGAATAGATCCAAGCAGTATTATTTGAATAAATGATTGCATCCTCGATTTTGCGTCCAAAGAAATCACCATGAACAACATAACCATCTACAGGAAAGGTAACAATAGCTTCCATTTTTCCGTTGTATAAGGTGGGATTAATTCCACCTCCTCTACGAAAAGCAAGTATGTAGTCTTTTCCTTCGCCATTCCAGTTGCGAAACGTATCTACAATTGTGAGCCAGCCATCTGTTGTTCTGTTTTCTTTCCATAGTTCTTTGCCTGCACAGTCAATGAGAAACATGCCATCTTTACCATCCCATTGACCTTTGTAGCCATCTCCACGGCGAATGCGATCAAGACCAGCGACTTGAAGACCTGGAAGGGTTTCGTCGAATCTGCCTAAGGCAATATGTTGTGATTCGATGGAACCTTCATAGCGCCAAAGTTCATTCCCAGTTGTGTCGTATAGACAGGTAACACTTCCGCCTACAGCGATTTCAACTTTGTCATCTCCATTCACATCTCCAACCCAAAGACAATCAGCGTGATCTTCTAAGTTTTCACAAGACCACATTATCTTCCCGTCACTAGAGAGCATATCATATCCTGCCATTATTTCGTCTCTGCCGTCATTGTTAATATCGTGAATCCAAGGATAATGTCCTAAATTTCCTTCATGTGTCCATAATAAATGAAAATCTTTATCCATAGCCCAAAGCTTAGAATATCGATTTTTTAATAAAATATCTCTGGGTGTTGGATTTCCAGAAAGATTTGCTATCATTATGCAATCATGAGCTTCTTCGTCTGGTAAATTGTGTTCTTTTTTTACTGTTCCGTTTTTACCGTCTAAAATTAAGAACTTTTTATTTATAACACATAAAATTTCTAAGTTTCCATCTCCATCGATATCAAAGACTTGTGCGGGAAAATCTGAGCCGAATTTTCCGTGATTATCCACAGGTTTGCCATACTGCCAAAGCATAGTACCCAAAAAGTCATAGGCAGTTACGCATGTTATTTGGTGAGGAACATAACGGTCATCGATATCACCATCAGGTTGAACTAAAATCATTTCCATACGACCATCATTGTTAATATCACCTAACAGCATTTTGCAACCGGAACCTGCTTCGCTAAAATCTATTTTTCCAAGTAAAATTGGATCCATAATTTCCTCCTTATCGAATAATTATTCATCCTTGTGATCTTCAAGGAAGTGGAATTATTGTTTGTAAAATGATTGTATCATGTGGATAAAATTTAAGAAATGTAAAATCATATACTCATTAATAGATTTACTTAAATAGAATAAAAATAAAAATATATTTGTTTGATAGAAGGTTTTATGTTAGAATAAATCAAATGAAAGGAGATGAGTATAATATATGAAAAATAATCCGTTTTCACAAATAACTCCAGAAATTCTGGAATTAACCCAATTATGTAAAAAAAACAACGCAATCGATCCTAGTTTATATACTAAGTATGATGTAAAGAGAGGATTAAGAGATATTAGTGGTAAGGGTGTTCTTGCTGGACTAACTGAAATCGCTGAGGTAAGGGCCTATACCATTATAGATGAAGATATGATTCCTTGTGAGGGAAAGCTATTTTATCGAGGTTATGATGTAGAAGATCTTGTAGATGGCTTTATTTCAGAAGAACGCTTTGGATATGAAGAAACTGCTTATTTGCTCATATTTGGTCAGTTGCCTACAAAGACAGAACTTAGTAGATTTAATGATTTGTTAGGTGAATATCGCTCATTGCCGACAAGTTTTGTAAGAGATATTATTATGAAAGCTCCAAGTTCAGATATGATGAATACATTAGCAAGAAGTGTTTTAACCTTATATTCTTATGATGATAAGGCAGATGATGTTTCGATTCCTAATGTAGTGAGACAATGTCTGCAACTTACAGCGCTTTTTCCTTTGCTATCGGTATATGGCTATCAAGCATATAGACATTATCATGATGGGAAAAGTTTATTTATACATTCACCAGATGTTAATCTTTCTACAGCGGAGAATATACTTAGACTGCTTCGCTCTAACAAAAAATACACAGCCTTAGAAGCGAAGATTTTAGACATAGCGTTAGTGCTTCATGCTGAGCATGGTGGTGGTAATAACTCTACATTTACGACACATGTGGTATCTTCATCTGGTACGGATACGTATTCAACTGTGGCAGCTTCCCTAGGTTCTTTAAAAGGGCCAAAACATGGTGGAGCAAATATTAAAGTAGTAGAGATGTTCGATGATTTAAAAACAAAGATTACAGACTGGAAAGACGAAGAAGCAGTAGGAACATACTTAGAAGCGCTTTTGGATAAAGAAGCTTTTGATAAAGCAGGTTTAATCTATGGTATGGGGCATGCTGTATACTCTCTTTCAGATCCTAGAGCAAATATCTTCAAGGGATATGTAGAAACTCTTTCAAAAGAAAAAGGAAGAGAAGATGAATATAAATTATACAATTTAGTAGAAAAATTAGCTCCACAAATTATTGGAGAAAAAAGACAAATTTATAAAGGTGTCAGTGCAAACATTGATTTTTATAGTGGATTTGTATATAGTATGTTGGACTTACCCAAAGAATTATTTACTCCGATTTTTGCAATTGCACGTATTTCTGGTTGGAGTGCTCATAGAATCGAAGAATTAATTAATGCAGGAAAGATAATTAGACCTGCTTATAAGAACGTAGCGAAACATAACGATTATATGCAAATAGACAAACGATAGAACATAATACCCAGGCTAAAAGGAGTTACTAAATGATGAAGAAAAGACCTTTTGTATCCCTAGAGCAAGTAAGAGAAATGGAAAAGAAATATCCCACGCCGTTTCACTTATATGATGAAAAAGGGATTAGAGAAAACACTAGAAAATTAAAAAAAGCTTTTTCATGGAATCGTGGATTTAAAGAATATTTTGCGGTAAAAGCTACACCAAATCCATATTTGATGAAGATTTTACATGAAGAAGGAATTGGAGCAGATTGCTCTTCTTATACAGAACTTTTGCTAGCAGATACCATAGGATTAAAAGGAGAAGAAATTATGTTTTCTTCGAATGTTACTCCTGCTGCTGATTTTGAATTAGCTGCAAAATTAGGCGCAATTATTAATTTTGATGATATTACTCATATAGATTTCTATGAAAAAATTGCACCATTTAATGATACTATGAGTTGCCGTTATAATCCGGGTGGAGATTTTAAAATTCAAAGTCAGATCATGGATACGCCTGAAGATGCAAAATACGGATTGACTAGAGCTCAAATGACAGAAGCATTTAAAAAATTGAGGGATAAAGGCGTAAAGCACTTTGGAATTCATGCATTTTTAGCTAGTAATACGGTAACGAATGACTACTATCCTACCTTATCTAGAATCTTATTTCAAACAGCTGTAGAGTTACAAAAAGAGACGGGTGTGCATATAAAATTCATTAATTTATCTGGTGGAGTTGGTATACCCTATAGACCAGAAGAAAATGGCAATGATATTCTTGCTATCGGTGAAGGAGTAAGGCAAGCTTTTGAAGATATTCTAGTTCCAGCAGGCATGGAAGATGTGGAAATTTATGCAGAGCTTGGAAGATTTGTGATGGGCCCTTATGGCTGCCTTATATCACAAGTATTACATGAGAAGCATACTTATAAAGATTATATTGGATTAGATGCTTGTGCAACGGATTTAATGCGCCCAGCAATGTACGGAGCATATCATCACATTACAGTGCTTGGTAAGGAAGACCAACCATTAGATTACAGATATGACGTAACTGGTGGACTTTGTGAGAATAATGATAAGTTTGCAATTGATCGTTTCCTTCCAAAGATAGAAGTAGGAGATTATGTAGTAATTCATGATACAGGTGCCCATGGACATTCTATGGGATACAATTATAATGGAAAACTACGCTCTGCAGAATTGCTTTTAAAAGAAAATGGAGAAGTTCAATTAATTAGGCGAGCAGAAACTCCAAAAGATTATTTTGCTACTTTAGATTTCATACCTTTTGAAAAAGAATAAGGAATTCTTGACATCTAGAATAGTAAATGCTATCATATAGAAAATAGTGCTTGAAGACTGGCACATAAAATTGAATTGTAAAGTAGAGGTTGCGTTTTTCATGAGTAAGCTACATGATATGTCAGGCATAGATGATTGTAGTGGAAAGGGAACGACGCCGAAAGAGTATAGTACCTGTAGAAATATACTCTTGGGCATATGGTGAATAACTATATGACTGTCATCATAATCTGATGGGGCGCTACATGATGCGATAATACTACACTTATAGTGTAATCATAGAAGCCAACCCCTAGGGTTGGCTTCTATTGCTTTATAAAAAGATTCAATACAAGATACTTTTTAGGGGTACATAGAATAATATAGTAAAAGGAAGAAATAATAAGGAGGATAAAAATGGCAATATTTAAAGGAGCAGGAGTTGCAATTGTAACACCATTTACAGAGGATAATATGGTTCATTATGATAAATTAGGTGAATTAATTGATTATCAAATTGAAAATGGATCAGATAGTATTATAATATGCGGAACAACAGGTGAGGCATCTACATTAAGTCATGAAGAGCATATAGATTGTATTCGCTATACGGTAAAAAAAGTGGCAAAAAGAGTTCCTGTTGTGGCAGGTACAGGCTCAAATTCAACAGAGACGGCAATCTACCTATCTCAAGAAGCTGAAAAAGCAGGAGCAGACGCATTATTAGTAGTGACTCCATATTATAATAAAGCAACTCAGAAAGGTTTGATTGAGCATTTTGAAGCAATTGCAAGTTCAGTGACTTTACCAATTATTATATATAATGTTCCTAGCAGAACAGGCTGCAATATTCTTCCAGCTACTGTAGCATCCTTGATTAAGAAGGTGAAAAATATAGTTGGAATTAAAGAAGCAAGTGGAAATATTTCGCAGGTAGCTGAATTGGCACATTTAACACAGGGAAAATTGGACATTTATTCTGGAAATGATGATCAGATTGTACCTATACTTTCCCTTGGGGGAATAGGTGTGATATCTGTAATCTCTAATATTGCTCCAAAACAGACACATGATATCGTAGCAGCTTATCTAGCAGGAGATGTGAAAAAAAGTATGGAACTACAGTTAGAAGTAATTCCATTAGTTAGCGCATTGTTTTGTGAAGTGAATCCAATTCCTGTTAAAACAAGCTTGAATTTAATGGGATATGAAGTGGGAGCGCTTAGAAGACCATTATCACCAATGGAAGAAGAAAATGTAATAAAATTAAAGAAAGCTTTGAAGGAGTATGGACTTTTACAAGAATAAAAGGAGAAAACATGATTAAGATAATTATGCATGGCTGCAATGGAAGAATGGGACAGGTTATTTCAGAATTAGTTGCAGAAGATAATACAGTAGAAATTGTAGCCGGAATTGATTTGAGAGATACTATAGAAAACTCATATCCAGTGTATGCAAATATAAAAGAATGCAATGTGCAGGCAGATGTAATCATCGATTTTGCAACAGCAAAAGCAGTGGATGATCTCTTGGGTTATAGTGCAGATAGGAAAATTCCTGTTGTTCTATGTACGACTGGATTATCAGAGGAACAGATAGATAAGATTTCTAAAACTTCTAAAAAAGTTGCAGTATTGCGCTCAGCGAATATGTCTTTAGGAGTTAATACGATGATTAAATTAGTGCAAGTGGCTTCAAATGTTTTAGCTTCAGCTGGTTTTGATATGGAGATTATAGAAAAGCATCATAATCAGAAAATAGATGCTCCAAGTGGAACGGCATTGGCATTAGCAGAAGCTATTAATGAGGTGCTTAGTGATCAATATACCTATCAATATGACAGAACAAAAGAAAGAAAAGTTCGTAATCAAAATGAAATTGGCATCCATGCGGTTCGAGGTGGAACAATAGTAGGTGAGCATGAAGTTGTGTTTGCGGGTACAGATGAAGTGATAGAGATAAAACATACTGCTTATTCGAAATCAATCTTTGGAAAAGGAGCCATTTCAGCGGCTAAGTTTCTTGCAGGAAAAGCAGCAGGCTTATATCAAATGAAAGATATCATCGGATAGATTTTGCGTTCAAAAAATTAAAGTTAAAAAAAGGGCATAATAAATCATAGATGAATAAAGTTCTTCTAATTTGCACATATTAATAGCAGAGACCACACTCTCTGCTATTAATATGTATAAAGCAAAGGAGAATGCTATTATGAAAAAAATTAAAATTATTTTTTTAGGAACATTAATTGTGTGTATGTTTGGACTGTTAACAGCTTGTAATACCCTCACAGGTAAGGATACTGATAATAACAATGGAAATGGAACGATCACAACTACTGCGGGTAAAAATGATGTAAATGATGATATTAAAGATGGAGCAAAGGATATTGCTACTGATATGGGTATTGATAATGATAATGATACAGATAATGATAGTACTGTAACTACAACAAAATAATAGTGGGTTGGTCAATAGAATCATGGTACTATAAATCTTGGTGTATAGTACCATGGTTCTATTGATAATTGGAAAAAAATTTACAAAAATATTTAAAGGGATATAATGAGGCAATTGATCGTGCAGACAAGGCTTTGTACATAAGTAAAAATAAAGGCAAAAATCGAGTTACCGTATTTGATAAACTTGCATACAATGATATGGAGAATAATTAATATCGGGTGATTAGATGGCTAGGATTGTAGTAGACGCAGGACATGGTGGAAGTGATCCAGGTGCAGTTTATCAAGGGAGACAAGAAAAGGATGATAACTTAAGACTTGCCTTAGCAGTAGGTAATATCTTAGAAAATGCTGGTCAAGAAGTGACTTATACAAGAACTACAGATGTATTTAATACTCCTTTAGAAAAAGCCCAGATGGGAAACAATGCAGGAGCAAATTATTTCCTATCTTTGCATAGGAACTCTAGTGAAGTTCCAGGTTCAGGAAGTGGAGTGCAAACTCTGATTTATGATAGGTTAGGAATAAAAGTTGAGATTGCTGAAAATATTAAAGATAATTTAGTTGCATTGGGTTTTCGTGACCTTGGAGTAGTTGAAAGACCTGGTCTAGTCGTACTTAGACGGACAAATATGCCTGCAGTAATGGTAGAGACTGGGTTTATCAATAACAATGAAGATAACATTAGGTTTGATAATCAATTTAATGAGATTGCCCAAGGGATTGCAGATGGACTTTTGTCGGCAATAAATGCCAATGTAGAAACCATAGGATACCAGAATAAAAGAGCACCAATCTATTACAGAGTACAGGTAGGTGCTTTTAGAAATTATGATAATGCTCAACGAAATTTAAATCATTTACACATGGAAGGTTATCCAGCTTTTCTTTTATTTGATGGAGAGGTTTACAAAGTGCAAGTAGGAGCTTACTCTATTCTGCAAAATGCAATTCGTATGGAACAACAATTAAGAAACAATGGATATGGGACTTTTATCACAACCAATTAGGGAAAATCGTTGACATTCTAATAACAGAATGATAAATTGATAGATATACTAGGAGGAAGAACAGATGATAGATGGAAAAAAGACGTTGTTTAGTGGAATGCAGGCAACAGGTACACTAACTTTAGGAAATTATTTAGGGGCATTAAAAAATTGGGTGGAAATTAGCGATGAGTATACTAGCTTTTATAGTGTAGTAGACCTTCATTCTATTACGGTAAGGCAAGATCCAGCAGAACTAAGGAAAAGAGCTAGAAATTTATTGACTCTATATATTGCGGCAGGTTTAGATCCTGTTAAAAACTGTATTTATTATCAATCTCATGTATCGGCTCATGCTGAACTTAGCTGGATACTTAACTGTTTTACTTACGTGGGAGAGTTAAATAGAATGACTCAATTTAAAGATAAGTCACAAAAGAATGCAGATAATA
>CAYYVJ010000028.1:0-22852 GCA_964475115.1 uncultured Lachnospiraceae bacterium | reverse complement strand
TTGTATTTAGTGATTATATGAAGCCAATGGCACGTTTATCTGCTCTTATGGGAGTACCTTTGACTTATGTGCTTACTCACGATAGCATTGGTGTAGGTGAAGATGGACCGACTCATGAGCCGATTGAACAGTTAGCTATGCTACGTGCATTGCCAAACTTTAATGTCTATAGACCAGCAGATGCTACAGAAACAGCAGCAGCTTGGTATGGTGCTATTACATCAAAAAATACTCCTACAGCGCTTGTACTTACAAGACAAAATCTTCCACAGCTTGCAGGCTCTAGTAAAGAGGCCCTAAAAGGAGCTTATGTACTAGAAGATTCTAAAAAGGATACTCCAGATGCAATTATAATAGCTACTGGTTCAGAAGTAGAATTAGCAGTTGGAGCCAAAGCAGAACTAGCAAAAGAAGGAATCGATGTAAGAGTCGTAAGTATGCCTTCTATGGATGTGTTCGAACAACAATCAGTAGAATACAAAGAATCCGTACTTCCAAAATCTGTTCGTAAGAGAGTAGCAGTTGAAGCTTTAAGTGATTTTGGATGGGGTAAATATGTAGGTTTAGACGGAGCTTATGTAACAATGACAGGTTTTGGAGCAAGTGCTCCTGCAAATCAGCTATTTGAGAAATTTGGATTTACAGTAGAAAATGTAGTAAAAGCGGTAAAAAGCTTATAGTATAGAAAACAAACACAACAGCACTAGAATAAAGTTGGCTGATCTTAGTTTGCCATATGAAGATGGTGCAGTTGTACGATCCACAAAAGATGTAAAAGAAATTCTGATGGCCTATATTGCAAAGGAATAGAAAATATGAGCTACAACTTAGCCTAGGCTAGCTGTAGCTCATATAATTTTTTATAGATTCCATCTTTACTAAGTAATTCTTGATGGGTTCCACTTTCTCTAATTTTTCCTTTATGCATAACTATAATATTGTCGGCATGTTGAATCGTGGAAAGACGATGTGCGACCATAATAGTTGTACGGTTGGTCATAAGCTTTTCTAATGCTTCTTGAATCAGGTTCTCAGTCTCTGTATCAATATTGGCAGTAGCTTCATCCATAACTAAAATTTTAGGCTGGAAAGCCAAGGTCCTTGCAAAAGAGAGGAGCTGCCTTTGACCTGAGGAAAGCGTAGAGCCACGTTCTGTTACAGGCTCATCATAAGTATGAGCCATCTTGTCAATAAAGGTTGAAGCATTTACATGAGTAGATGCTTCTTTAATTTTTTCTAAACTAATATTCTCATTTCTAAGATTAATATTACTCTTTATATCTCCCGTAAAAATGAAAACATCTTGCTGCACTTGACCAATGGCATTTCGAAGCTGTTCTGTGCTAAGTTCTTTAATGTTTACTCCATCAATCAGAATTTCACCCTTTTGTATATCATAATATCTTCCAATTAAATTTAAAATAGAAGATTTTCCGGCTCCAGTTGCGCCTACAAAGGCGACCTTTTCACCAGGTAGAATGGTAAAAGACACATCTCTTAATACATAATCCTCATTTTCATAGGCAAACCATACATTTTTAAATTCTATTTTCCCACTTACATCGGCTAAGTCTATTGGATTATCAGGATTTGTAATCTTTGCTTCAACATCTAAAATAGAAAAGATTTTCTCGGCAGAGGCAATGGAAGATTGTAATGTACCAAGTTGCTCCGCAAGTTCTTGTATTGGATCAAAAAGGGAAGTAATATAATTTACAAAAATATATAGGGTTCCTATAGAAAGAGAACCTAACAAAACAAAGGAGCTTCCGAAATATAGGATAATTACTAGTGAAACAACGGAGAGTAAGTAGATACTTGGTCTAAAAATTGCAAAAAACATAACTTCTCTAAAATTAGCTTTGTATAATTCTTTGCTTTTATATTCAAATTCTTTATATTTTTCCTTCTCTCTGGCAAAAATTTGTATTAATTTCATTCCAGAAATATTTTCTGATAAAAAAGTATTAATATCGGTAATCTTATTTCTGGTAATTCGGTATGCTTTTCTAGAAATACTACGAAAAAGAAAACTAAGTGCAATAATAATGGGAAAAAGTACAAAAGATATAAGAGCCATTTTCACATCAATAGAAAGCATGACAATAATAAATCCAAGTATTTTCACGCAGTTTTTAAATAATTTAATTAAAATAGTAGAATACATTTCATTTATAGCTTCGGTATCGCTTGTTACACGAGTTACAATCTTCCCTACTGGAGTAGTATCAAAAAATTGCATATGAAGGGATAAGATATGTTCATAAACTTCTTCACGCATATGATAAATAATTTTTTGACCTGTTTTTTGGAGAATCCAAGTAGAGGAAGCATTACATGCAAAGCTTGCTAATAGTACAACTAAATATAGAAGTGCAGTTTTTAGAATGCCATAAAAACTTTCCTCCACCATGGAAGGGTGAGTATATTCGGAGAGGTACAAGTCAATGGCATTACCTATTAAAATAGGGCGGTAAAGTTCGAAGGCTGTTATAAGTAGCACTAAAAGCAGGACAAAAATCATAGTGAAGCGATAAGGTTTTAAATAGATGAAAAGACGTTTTAGTGTACTTGATTGTAAATTGTTTTCTGTTTTTTTCTTAAAGAACATAAGTTACATCTCTCCTTCTAATTGTTTTTCTAGTTGTTGTTTTTCGTACATCCCTCGATACAAACCATTTTTCTCTATAAGTTCTTCATGAGTTCCATATTCCAATGCTTTTCCTTCTTCTAAGACAAGAATAGAATCGGCTTTTTGAATGGTAGAAATACGATGTGCAATAATAATTGTAGTCTTGTCTTTACGGTTTTCCCTTAGGCTAGATAGAATCTTTTCCTCTGTGTCGGTATCTACTGCAGATAAGGAATCATCTAATATTAAAATGGATGCATTTTTTAAAAGTGCTCTAGCAATAGAACTTCGTTGCTTTTGTCCACCAGATAAGGTAACGCCACGTTCACCAACCATAGTTTCATATCCATCAGGAAAACTTATTATATTATCATGGATAATGGCAGCTTTTGCCGCTTGGTGAATAGATTCAGTGTCATGCTGGCTAGATCCAAAAGCTATATTATTCCGTAAAGTATCGGAAAATAGAAAGTTGTCTTGAGGAACATAGGAAATGTTTTCGCGTAATGTTTTTAGAGGAATTTGGTTAATATCTATTCCATCTATAAACAACATTCCTGGTTCTGTGTTATATAAGCGAAGGAGTAAATTCACAATGCTAGATTTTCCGCTTCCGGTTTTACCAATAATAGCTAGAGTACGTCCTGCTGGTACTTTTAGTGATATATTTAAAAGATTAGGTTCCTTTTGGTTTTGATGATAAAATGTCAAATTCTTAAACTCAATTTCGCCTTTTATAGTATCTAGCTTAACTACGTTATTTTGATCATAAATTTCTGCTTTTGATTCAAAGATATTCATAATACGTTTAATAGAAGCAGAACCTTGAGAAAAAAGTGTAATACTTTCACCGGCAGCAATCATTGGCCAAACGAGCATAGCAATGTATTGGTTAAATGCAATAAATCGGCCTAATGTAATTTCTCCAATAATAGTTAAATAACCTCCGTAAACCAAGGTAATGAGACTGCTAAAACCAATTATTACGTCAAGTAAAGGCATAACGATAGCCATAAGCTTGACTACCCGTAAGTTTTTATCCATATAAAATTGATTGGATTTTGCAAATGCTTTTAACTGCTGACGTTCTTGGACAAAAGATTTGATTACTCTTATTCCGGATATACTTTCTTGCACATAATCTGTTAAATTTGAAAAAGCCTCTTGCTTTTCAGCAAATCTTTTTTCTGCTAATTTTCCATAATATAATTCTCCAATGGTAATTAAAGTCATAGGTATAACAGCTAATAGAGTCAGTTTTAAGTCAACATATAATATCATTTGAACAACCACCATGACAGTCATAACAGAAGCATCGAAAGCAGTAATGATAGCTGGACCTATGGACATACGAATGGCATTAATATCACTAGTAAAGTGAGTCATAAGGTCTCCGGTTTTGTTTCGATTATAGTATTCCACAGATAAGGTTTCTAAGTGTGAAAACAAATCATTTCTAAGCTGAAACTCTATTTTTCTGGCAGAGCCAAACAAGAAATAGCGCCATAAGAAACGGCCAATAGCCAAAGCTATTCCTAGCATTAAGATTTTAATAATATTTACAATCACATCATCCATACTCATGGTACGACTTTGTAGACCATCTGTTATGGTGCCAGTAAGTATAGGGATAAATAAACCCAATAAATCCACTACAAATAAAGTGATAATTCCAAATATGTAATGATATTTATGTTTTTTAATATATTGCATTATAAAATCAACCTGTTTCATAGACGCCTCTTTCTTGTAATAAATTATAGAACATTAGTTTATTATAAAATAAACTATCATTTTGTCAATCTAATCCATTCTTTCTTAAACTAATTCATGCTAGAATAATGAAAAAGGTGAAGAAGGGATGTTTGAGTGATGATAAATCTTAGGGTAAAAGAATTAGAAGATAACTATATAAAAATTGGTTGGGATCCTATAAAGGAAGCGGAAGGTTATAGGATTTATTGGGCTGATCATAATACAGAAACCATGAAATATAAATGTATAGGTGAAGTAAAAGAAACGGAATTTACAATAAATAAGGCAAGCCACATGTCGCATTACTTTAAAGTGGCGGAAATAGTAAATGGAGTCGAAAAAGAAAGCTCTGAGGTCTTAAAAACTAAGATAAAGAAAAAGTTTCAGGAACAGAGGGAACGATTATCAAGAGGCTTAGTTGTAATAAAAGCAAAAGCTGGAATCTTCTTAAGCTGGAGACTTATGATAGATGAGGTAAAAGGATATAATAAGACGGGTCTTACAGGTACTGATTTTTATATATATAAAAACGGAGAAAAGATAGCGTGTGTTAATGATAGCACCAACTATATTGATACGAATGGAACAATAGAAGATTTGTATTGCATAGCAGCAGTATGGAGAGGTGTAGAAGGAGAAAAATCAAAGGAAGCAAAAGCGTGGTCGTCAAAAGATAATTACATAGATATTCCAATGCAGATTCCTGCGTCTGATGTAAATCCCAGAGGTGAAGAATTTAGCTATCGTGTCAATGATATGAGTGTAGGGGATATTGATGGGGATGGTGAATATGAATATTTTATAAAATGGGATCCATCTAACTCAAAAGATGTTTCTCAAAAGGGTTACACTGGAAAATGTTTTATAGATTGTTATAAGTTAGATGGAGCTTTATTATGGAGATTGGATATGGGCTGGAATATTCGTGCTGGAGCTCACTATACCCAATTTATGGTCTATGATTTTAATAATGATGGAAAAGCAGAAATGGCAGTAAAAACAGCGCCTGGTACAAAGATAACCCGATATCATTTGAATGGAACAGTTAAATCTGAATCCTATATTACAATGCCAAAAGAAGATATAGAAGCAGGATATAGCCACCATGACGATTATAGGCTAAGTGCAGAAGCATATTTTGATCGTCTCATTGCTGTGTTTATGGATTGGACAAATCATGAAATGGTTAAAAATGGTACATGGCCTAAAACGCTAGAAGAATGTTTTGGAATAGATCCTAAATATACTTATCCATTAAATAAAGTAGATGCAAAAGAATTGGTTACTTACTTTGTGGATGTATTTGCTCCAAGTCGTAGCCCTAAGAATAACTTAAGAGATTTTGATGGATTTATATTAGATGGTCCTGAATACTTGACAATGTTTACTGGAGACGGTGAAGAAATAGAGACGATTCCATTTAAGTTTGGGCGTGTGGATGATGGACTTTTATGGGCAGATTATGCACTTCCAAGGATCGAACCGGGTAATCGTGTAGATCGCTTTTTATCAGGGGTTGCATATTTAGATGGAGAACACCCTTATCTTATCGTATGTCGTGGGTATTATACAAGAGCTACGATTGTAGCATATAGCTTTTTTGAAGATAAGTTTAAAGAGCACTGGAGCATAGATAGTGGCTGGGTATTAATGAATAATCCATTTCATGCAAGTGCGCATGAAGCGAAAGGTTGTGATCCTACATATGGAATTTTGGCTGGACAAGGAAATCATAGTCTATCCACCGCAGATGTGGATGGGGATGGATACCAGGAAATTATCTATGGTGGAGCAGTTATTGACCATGATGGTAGTATTTTGTATAGTAGCTATGGTTATTTGCCTGATGGAAAAACATATGCTAAATTTGGGCATGGAGATGCCATGCATGTAGCAAATATTAATCCAGATAAACCAGGTCTTGAGATCTTTAATGTATTTGAGGGTGCAAAGGCAGCGCCATATGGTTATGCTTTACGTGATGCAGAGACGGGTGAAGTAATCTACGGAGAATATGCAGAGACAGACTTAGGTCGTTGTATGATTGGAGATATTAATCCGAGTGTAAGAGGGCTTCAAACATGGGTAAATGAGGTAAGGGATGTAAATGGAAGGGTATTAGAAGATAAAATGCTTGGTACAAACCAGAGTATTCGCTGGGCAGCAGATTTGAGTACACAAGTATTAGACGGAGATAATATTTTCGGTGAACATAGTGGTGTTATAAATGATAATACTCATGGAATTATGTTAGCGCCAGAAGGGATGGCTACCAATAATGGCACCAAAGGAAACCCTTGCCTAGTAGCAGATATTTTCGGAGACTGGAGGGAAGAACTTATTCTTCGTAAAGCGGATAATTCCGCAATTCGCATTTATACAAATACAGAATTGACGAAGCATAAGCTATTTACACTTATGCACGACATTCAGTATCGTACAGCAGTGGCTTGGCAAAATAATTGCTATAATCAACCAGGATATACTAAGTTTTATCTAGCTTCAGATATGGATTTTAGTCATGTGTTAGGAGAATTAGAATAAATAGTTATGTAAAAAAATATCCCATAGTCAAGATGATAGTTGTATGTCTTGGCTGTGGGATATTTTATTAAATTTGCTCTTCTAGTAAAGTCATAATGGTGTGACTGGCATGTTCTTCATCGCCGCCACTAAATACGATTTCTACTACTTCACCAATATCTAAAGTTGTTCCAAAGATATTTACTATACTTTTTAGATTTACAGTTTGGTCTTTGGCATACATTGTAATGTAGGAATCAAAGATGGAACATTTTCTTGCTAACTTAATTTCAAAATCCGTATCTAATATCTTCTCTGTTATAATAACTTTCTTAGAAACCATAATGATAACCCCCTATAAAATATAGTAGTAACAAGATAATATAATCCAAATAAGTAAATGAAATTCTTAAGGGTATTATAGCACAAAGTAATAAAATATACTATGGGGGATTTATTCATATCTTTTATTCGATAAGCCTTCTTTATTTGCAGTCATAGATATGTTATACTTTTCCTTAGTGGGAAAGTATGAGTAAAACAAGGATAAGCAGAAAGGTATAAACAATGAATTTATTAACAATAGATAAGATGAGTAAAAGCTTCACAGAGAGATTGTTATTTGACCAAGTCACCTTAGGAGTACATGAAGGGGATAAAATTGGTGTTCTTGGAATTAATGGAACAGGGAAATCCACCCTCCTAAAGTTGATTGCAGGAATTGAAGAACCTGATCTTGGAGTGATTACTTATCGAAAGAATTTAAGAATTGGATACTTGCCTCAGATACCAACGTTTGACAATACTAAGTCTATATTAGAAAATGTGGTTACAGGGCAAAAAGCGGAAGAAGAGTATCGTGATCTAGAGGGAGAAGCAAGAAGTATGCTTCTAAAATTGGGCATTGTGGATGTAGATGAAACGCCTAACTATTTATCAGGAGGGCAGAAAAAAAGGGTGGCATTGGTTCGAACACTCTTAACACCAGCGGACTTGTTAGTCCTAGATGAGCCAACTAACCACTTAGATAATGAAATGGCTGAATGGCTAGAGGAATATTTGAGAAAGTACAAGGGCGCATTCTTAATGGTAACTCATGATAGGTACTTTTTAGATAAAGTTACGAATAAGATTGTGGAAATTGAGAAAGGAAATCTCTATAGTTATGTGGCAAATTATTCTGAATTTGTGAGGTTAAAGGCAGAAAGAGAAGAGATGGAAATAGCTACAGAACGAAAAAACAAGAGTCTTTATAGAATGGAGCTTGAATGGATGATGAGAGGGGCTAGAGCCCGTTCTACCAAACAAAAGGCACATATACAAAGATTTGAAAATTTGAAGAATCGTAAGGTGATCGAAATGGATCAATCTGTAGAGATGAGTTCCATTTCTTCCAGGCTTGGAAAAAAGACGATTGAATTGAATGAAGTTTCTAAGTCCTTTGGTGAAAAGAAATTAATAAAAGAATTCACCTATATTTTGTTGCCTGGAGATCGGATTGGAATCATTGGACCAAATGGTTGCGGAAAGAGCACCTTGTTGAAGATACTAACAGGTGTAATAGAAGCAGACAGCGGAACGGTAGAAGTAGGACAGACTGTTAAAGTGGGTTATTTTTCTCAGGAAAATGAGTATATGGATGAAAGCTTAAAGGTGATAGATTTTATAAAAAATGTTGGTGAATACATTGAAACAGTAAACGGAACGGTTACAGCGTCCCAAATGTTAGAGCGTTTTCTATTTACAGGAGCTATGCAATATTCTCTTATATCCAAGCTGTCAGGTGGAGAGAAAAGAAGACTATATCTTTTAAAAGTTCTTATGGAGGCGCCAAATGTACTGGTGCTTGATGAGCCTACGAATGATTTAGATATTACTACTTTAACTATATTAGAAGATTACCTACAGGACTTTGACGGAATAGTAGTAAGTGTGTCCCATGATAGATTCTTTCTAGATAAAGTAGTGGATAGAATTTTTGCTTTTAGTGGAGATGGAGTAATAAAACAGTATGAAGGGAATTTCTCTGATTATAAAGCAAGTATAGAAGAAGAATTAGAATCTATTACTGTGGGAATGAGTAAGCCAGAAACAACAACTAAAAAAGATACAAGTTGGAAATCAAAAGATACAAGACTTAAATTTTCTTACCAAGAGCAAAAAGAATATGAGACTATCGATGAAGATATTGCTAGCTTAGAAGAAAAAATAGAGAAAACAGAATTGCTTATTGCGCAGTCAGCGACCAATTATTCTAAATTAAGTGAATTAATGGAAGAAAAAGAAAAATTGGCGATAGAACTAGATGAAAAGATGGAGCGTTGGGTGTATTTAAATGATCTGGCAGAGCAAATAGAAGAACAAAAGTCAAATGGAAAATAAAAAAGAGGTGAAAAAATGAAGAAGTTTTCTACAGTAATTTTTGATTTAGATGGAACATTGTTAAATACCTTAGATGATTTGGCGGCAAGCGTAAATTACGCTTTAGAAGGATGTGGATATCCCCGTAGAACTGTGGACGAAGTACGTAGATTTATAGGAAATGGTGTGGAAAAGCTCATTGAACGTGCTGTCCCAAAAGATATTGACAAAAAAGATCTAAAAGAATGCTTAGATATTTTTAAAACACATTATAACAACAATATGAATAATCAGACACGGCCTTATAGTGGAATTATGGAGTTATTAGAAAGCCTAAAGTCTAAAAGCATTAAAATGGCTGTTGTTTCAAATAAAATGGATGAAGCGGTGAAGGTTTTATGTGAAGAAGAATTTAAAGGATTTATTCAAGTAGCCATTGGTTCCTCTGAAGGGGTTGCAAAAAAGCCAGCTCCAGATTCTGTTTATAAGGCACTTGCAGAGCTTGATTCAAAAGAAGACGATACGATATTTGTAGGAGATTCTGAGGTAGATATTAAGACCGCAAAGAATGCAAAGGTTACTTCAGTAGGCGTTACATGGGGATTTAGAGATAGAGAAATATTGGAAGCGGAAGGTGCAGACTTTATTATGGAAAATCCTAAAGATTTAGAAATCTTTTTTTCTTGATAAAAAAAGATTGACAAAATTATATTTATTGTTTAGTATAAATGAGAAACAATACAATTTATTCAAAAAATAAGAAAAGGAGGTAGGAATTATGAACACAATGAAACAAATTAACAACATTGACAAAACAAATAAAAATTTAGTAGCCTACCTCAGCTGTGCAGCATAAATAAGTCATATAATTGATAGTATAATTATGTGGATTTGAGTGATGAATGAATGTGCCGTAGTCTATGAATGACTACGGCATTTTTTAAGTAGAAAAATAGATACTCTACTTACATCAATTAATAAATTTTCCGTAGGCAGACCATGGTCTGTCTTTCTTTATGCAATGAAAGAAGAAAAGAAATTTTATAATGCTGTACAATTGAGAAAATGACAATTAAAGATGGGCAATGAGGGGGATATGAAAAAAATGAATCGGATCGGAAAATATTTAGCTAAATATTGGTATCTATACGTACTAGGAATAATTTCTATGGTTATCAGTATTTCTTTAGATGTTACTTCACCAAGAATTACAAGAAGTATTATAGATGATGTAATTGTAGATGGAAGAGCAGAACTTTTAATGAGGTTACTTTTGGCTTTATTAGGAATTGGATTTGGTAGAGCCATTTTTCAATATGTAAAAGAATTTGTATTTGATATGGCGAGTGTTAATATTGCCGCTGATATGAGAAAGAATTTATTTCAGCACATTCAAAAATTATCCATTCGTTATTTTGATAAAAACAATACAGGCGAACTAATGGCTCGAGTAAAAGATGATGTAGATAAGGTTTGGAATGCAATTGGTTTTGTAGGAATGCTAATTATTGAATGTATCATTCATACAACGATAGTTCTATATAGCATGTTTAGCATAAGTCCAATCTTAACAATTATACCTTTGCTGATTATGCCTATGGTAGGATATATTGCTGTAGTTATGGAAAAGAAATTAGGTACTGTATACGAAGCAATTAGTGAGCAGAATGCAGAATTAAACACGGTAGCTCAAGAAAATTTGGCTGGTGTAAGAACAGTAAAGTCATTTGCAAGAGAAGCCTTTGAAATTGAGAAATTTGAAAAGCATAACAAAAAATACTATGAATTAAATATGCAACAAGCTAAAACTTTAATAAAACACTATCCAAATATATCTTTTTTAACAAAAGTATTATTGATTTCTGTAATTACCGTAGGTGGAATTTTAGTTATGAAAGATGCGATAACTATCGGTGAATTGGGAGCTTTTGTAGAATATGCAAATAATATAATATGGCCTATGGAATTACTAGGATGGTTAAGTAACGATTTTGCTTCTGCAGTGGCCTCAAATAAAAAGATTAATAAAATATTGGCAGAAGAATCTGAAATTAAAGAACCCGAAAATCCAGTAATCTTGGATGAAATAAAAGGAGAAATTGAATTTAAAAATGTTTGCTTTGAACTTTATGATTCAAAAATTCTTGAGGGAATTAATTTAAAAGTAAAAAAGGGAAAGACCATAGGAATTATGGGTATGACTGGATCGGGAAAAACTTCAATAATCAATCTTTTGGAGCGATTCTATGATGTTACGGAGGGAGAAATTCTCGTAGACGGTATAAATATAAAGCAGCTTCCTTTAAGGGAATTAAGGAAAAGCATATCCGTGGTTATGCAGGACGTTTTTTTATTTTCAGATACCATTGAAGAAAATATCAAAATTGGAAGTAAGTATACTCTGGAATCTGAAACCATTAGGCAGGCAGCAGATGCAGCAAGTGCGAAGGGATTTATAGAAGATATGACCAGCGGATACGAAACGGTTATCGGTGAAAGGGGTGTGGGACTATCTGGTGGGCAAAAGCAAAGAATTAGTATAGCTAGAGCCCTTGCAAAGGCAGCTCCAATATTGGTTATGGATGATTCCACATCTGCATTAGACATGGAAACAGAATATGAAATTCAACAAAAGTTACAAATGTTGACAGATACAACAAAGATCATTATTGCTCATAGAATTTCTGCAGTAAAGAATGCAGAAGAAATCATAATATTAGAGGATGGGAAGATAGCAGAAAGAGGAAATCATAAAGAATTAATGAACAAACAAGGACTCTACTATGCGACTTATAAGGCCCAGTATGAAGGTTATGATGGTTAAAAAGGGGGGAATATTTTATGTCAGTTAATACATTTAGAGAAGATGAGTACCAAAAAGAAGTCTTTAAAAAGGATACTCTATTTCGATTATATAAATATTTAGGAAGCTATAAAAAGCAAATCCTGTGGGTTTTTGGAATTATGGCTGTAACTATTACGATATCCATGATGAATCCACTAATTATTGAAAGAGCAGTAGATGTACACATTGCTCAAGGGGATCTAAAAGGTCTATTGATATTAGGCGCATTTGCCATAGGAATAAATGTAATATTCATAGCAGGAGTAAAACTGCGCATGTATATTATGTCAACCTTGTCCAATCAAGTGCTAGTTGCAATTAGAAATGAATTGTATATTCATGTGCAAAAATTGAGCTTTAGCTTTTTTGATAGTAGACCTACAGGAAAAATACTTGCAAGAATAATTGGAGACGTAAATTCCTTAAAAGAGATTCTTGCAGACAGTGTAACCACTTTATTTCCAGATCTTATAACAATAATAGCTGTGGCGGCAATTATGCTAATAAAGAATGCTAGACTTGCTATGGCAGCTTTAATAACTCTACCAATCTTAGCAGTAGGAATGTATTTTATTCAAACTCGTTCTCATAAAAGATGGCAGATTTTTAGGAAAAAGAATTCAAATATTAATGCTTTTATTCACGAGGATTTATCTGGTGTAAGAATTATTCAAAGTTTTACAGCGGAAGATGAATCGGTAGAAAGCTTTACTGAATTGTTAGAAGAGCATAAGAAGTCATTTATAGATGCGGTTATTTACGCAGATGCTTTCGGCCCCGTTATTGATGCAACATGGGGAATTGGTGGATTTTTATTGTACTTTATTGGTATCAAGATTGTTGGAATAGATAAAGTTGGAATTGGTACTCTAATGGCGTTTTCCACCTATATTGGTATGTTTTGGAGTCCACTTAGAAATCTTGCAAATTTATATAATAAGATTATCACCAATCTGTCGGCTGCAGAGCGTGTCTTTGATATTTTAGACACAGAGCCTGAAATCGTGGATAAAGAGGGAGTACATGAACTTCCAGATGTTCAGGGAAGGGTAGTGTTTGATAAAGTATCCTTTGCATACTTAGATGAAAAAGATAAAAAGGTTTTAGATAATGTAAGCTTTGAAATTGAGCCAGGGGAAAGCATTGCCTTAGTTGGCCCTACTGGAGCTGGGAAAACCACAATTGTCAACCTAATTAGTCGATTTTATGATATTAAAGAGGGAGACATCTACGTAGATGGTCATAGTTTAAAAGATGTATCCATTCATAGTTTAAGGATGCAAATGGGAGTAATGACACAAGATAATTTCTTATTCTCTGCTACGATTAAAGAAAATATTAAATATGGAAAATTAGATGCAACAGATGAGGAAATCATTGAAGCAGCAAAAGCAGTAAATGCTCATGATTTTATTATGAAGTTAGAAAAAGGTTATGATACAGAGATTAGTGAACGTGGTGCGAGATTGTCGATTGGCCAGAGGCAGCTTCTTGCTTTTGCAAGAACTATGGTTTCTAAACCAAAGATTTTGATTTTAGATGAAGCCACCTCTAGTATCGATACACATACAGAGATATTGGTGCAAAAAGGAATTGAAGCATTGTTAAAGGGTAGAACTTCCTTTGTAATCGCTCATAGACTTTCTACCATAAAAAAAGCGGATCAGATCTTTGTTATTGATCAAGGGAAAATTGCAGAAGCAGGAAATCACCAGGAACTTATGGAGAAAAAAGGTGCTTACTATGAACTTTACCAGGCACAATTTAGAAGTTTATAATGTCTGATACTTTTCAAGCCATTTGCCACTACGGATTCTGCGGAGAAAGAAGATGCCTCTAAATACCCAGTCAATTGACATGGCAAACCAAACTCCATACACTCCCCATCCCAATAAACCTCCAAGAACGTAGCTTAATACAATACGACAAAGCCACATGGAAAGTAGGGATATTCTCATGGTGTATTTGGATTCATCCGCTGCACGAAGAACATTTGGCAGTGAAAATGAAGGTGGCCAAAATATGATACAGACGATACCGTGGTATAGGATGAGCCAAAGTGCTATCCTGGAGGCTTCCTCAGATAGGTTAAAGAGTTTTAAAAGCAAAGGACTTAGGATACAAATTGGTATAGAAACAATACTTATACCTATGTGAGCGAACTTCATAAGCTTCTTCACGTAATCTGCCGCTTCTTCCAACCTACCTGCTCCGATTGATTGTCCAACTACAGTGATTAACGATAGACTAATGGCTGCACCTGGAATTACTTCAAAACTAGCAAACGTACCAGCTACTGCATTTGCAGCAATGGCTGCTGTACCAAAACTTGCAATGAGACTTTGTACTAAAATTTTGCCCAATTGGAAGATGCTATTTTCTAAGCCAGTAGGAATACCTATGCGTAGAATCTGCTTAATCATGTCAGGGCGAAAACCAAGCTTGAGCTTTTGATCTATATGAATTAAGTTAGTCTGATTGGTTATAACAAAGAACATGAGGATTGCGGCCACAATTCGAGAAATTAAGGTTGGAATAGCAACACCCAATACTCCAAAATGGAATCCATAAATTAAGATAGCATTACCAAAAATATTGATTAGGTTCATGATAAGTGATGTTTGCATAGTAACCTTGGAATTACCCATGGATCTGCATAGTGCAGCACAGGCGTTATAAATCCCTAAAAATGGATAGGAAAGTGCTGATATATAAAAATATAGAACTGCATTATTCATAACCGCCGCGTTTACATCTCCAAATACGAGATTTAGAATGTGGCGGTTTCCTATTAGGGTAAATATCATGATGAGAATCGAAATGGCTGTAACTACAAGGAGTAACTGCCCAGCAGCACTATTTGCTTCATCTTTTTCTTTTCGGCCGATATAGCGTGCAGATACAACGGCACCTCCTGTTGCTAAGGCTGAAAAAACATTAATTAGTAAAATATTAATGGTGTCTACTAATGAGACACCAGACATTGCAGATTCTCCGACTGCAGATACCATAATAATGTCAGCCATTCCAACGGTAACTGCAAAGAATTGTTCTATAAATAATGGAATAACTAATTTGCGTAGGTCTTTTTCAGAAAATAATCTTTCGTTCATGTTCTTCTCTTTTCTATAATAATATAAGTAGAATTATAGCATAGTTCTAAATACTTGCAAGATATTCCCTAGAAGTAATTTTTGTGCTAAAATAATGGTCATATGTGACAATAATAGGTGTGTGAAGGAGATAGAAATGTTTCGTTTAGCAAGATATTTAAAATACTATAAAAAGCAAGTGATTATAGGTCCAATCTTTAAATGGTTAGAAGCTATGTTTGAGCTAATAATTCCCTTAGTTATGGCCCAGATTATAGATGTGGGGATAAAGAATATGGATAAAAGGTATATACTTATAATGGGCGGGGTCATGGTTCTTCTTGGCCTACTTGGCCTATGTTTTGCAATAATATGCCAATATAGTGCTTCTGTAGCATCACAAGGAGTTGGAACAATCATGAGAAATGATTTGTTTCGCCATATTAATAGTCTTTCACATAAAGAATTAGATAAAATCGGAACAAACTCTCTTATTACAAGAATAAGTAATGACGTAAATCAGATTCAGCTTGCAGTGGCTATGTTAATTCGCCTTGTAGTAAGAGCGCCATTTTTGGTCGTGGGGGCTACTGCCATGGCCATGATTCTTGACTTAAAGCTTTCTCTTATCTTTCTTATCGTAGCGCCTTTGGTAGCGTTTGTACTCTATATGGTTATGAGCAAATCAATTCCTTTTTATCGTGTACGCCAGAAAAAGTTAGATAAGATTTCTTTAATCACAAGAGAGAATCTAACTGGTGTTAGGGTGATTCGTGCTTTTTCAAAACAGCATAAGGAAGAAGAACGTTTTGAACAGGCAAGTGATGACCTTACAGAAGTTATGGTTTCAGTTGGTAAAATATCTGCATTTTTAAATCCTATTATTCTGGTAATTATGAATATGGCAATCATTTCCATTTTGTGGTTTGGTGGAGAACGTGTCTATACAGGAGGGCTAACTCAAGGTGAGATTATTGCATTTGTGAACTACATGACTCAGATATCTCTTGCTTTAGTTGTTGTGGCAAATTTGGTAGTGATATTTACAAAAGCAAGTGCATCCGCTACAAGAATTAATGAAATATTTGACTTAGAGCCTTCAATTAAAGAAAAAGAGAATCAAAAGAAAGAAGCAAAGCAGAAAGTGAGTAAATCAAAGGAAGTAGCAAAAGCAAAAATTTCTTTTGATCAAGTTTATTTTTCTTATGATGATAACAATGAATACGAACTGGAAGATATAAGTGTAGATATTTACCCAAAAGAAACGATAGGTATTATCGGGGGAACAGGATCTGGAAAGTCTACATTTACCCACTTGATTTCTAGGTTTTATGATGTCACAAAAGGTGAAATACGAATAGACGGGATTCCGATAAAAGAATATTCTTTTACGGATTTGAGAAGCCAGATTGGAGTCGTACCTCAAAGGGCAGTGTTGTTTCATGGTAGTATAAAAAAGAATTTACAATGGGGAAAAGAAGCTTTAACTATGGAAGAAATAGAGAAAGCTTTGCGAATATCTGAGTCAAAAGAGTTTGTAGATGAACTTGCAAATGGGATTGATTCGGTGATTTCTCAGGATGGCAAAAACTTTTCTGGTGGTCAAAGACAAAGATTGACTATAGCAAGGGCATTAGCTAGAAATCCAGAAATACTAATATTGGATGATAGTTCTAGTGCATTAGATTATGCTACAGAAGCAAAACTTCGAAAAGCCTTAAAAAAAGAATGCCAGGATATGACTGTAATAATAGTTTCCCAAAGAGCCAATTCCATAAAGCATGCCGATAAGATTTTAGTATTAGATGATGGGAAATTAGTAGGAATCGGTAGCCATGAAGAACTATTTGAAAATTGCCAAGTATATAAAGAAATATGCTTATCTCAGTTTAAAGATGAGGAGGTGTATGCATAATGAAGAAACAAAGCAATCATCTTAATGTGTTGAAAAGGTTATTAATTTATGCAAATCCTCATAAGAAATATTTGATTTTAGCTTTAATAAGTGCCTTGATAAGTGTAGGGTTTACCTTGCTCATACCTGTTTTAATAGGTAGTGTGGTGGATTTGATTATTGGTGTAAAGCAGGTGGATTTTGCGGGGATTTCAAAGATACTAATTTATTTAGGAATTTCGGTTGGAATCAGTGCACTCTTTCAGTGGTTTATGACATTCTGCACTAATAATATTACCTTTTATACAGTGAAGGATTTAAGAAAGGTAGTATTTCATAAAATAAATACGGTACCTTTAAAATATATAGATAATCGTGCCCATGGAGATATTATAAACAGCATGATAAATGATATTGACCAAGTTTCTGATGGATTATTACAAGGCTTTTCACAACTATTTACAGGAATTATAACGATACTGGGTACTTTGATATTTATGTTAACCATAAGCCCTTCCATTGCTATGGTGGTTGTGATATTGACTCCTTTATCCTTATTTGTTGCCTCTTTTATTTCAAAGAGAATCTATGTGAAGTTTAAAGAGCAGACGGTTATTCGAGGTGAACTTGGTGGATATATAGAAGAGATGATAGGTAATCAAAAGATAATAAAAGCGTTTCGCTATGAAGACAAAGCACAAGAAACATTTGAAGAGATTAATTCAAGGTTGTATACTTGCGGGGTTATGGCGCAATTTTATTCGGCACTTACAAATCCCTGTACTAGATTTGTAAATGGTTTAGTTTATGCAGTAGTAGGAATAACGGGTGCTTTTTCTGCCATTCAAGGAACTGTGACAATTGGACAAGTTTCTAGCTTTTTGTCATACGCAAATCAGTATACCAAGCCATTTAATGAAATTTCAGGTGTATTAGCAGAGTTGCAATCTGCTCTGGCTTCTGCAGTTAGATTATTTGCTTTTATTGATGCAGAAGAGGAACTTTCAGATGAAGGTTTACTTGAAGAAGTTTCTGTAGATGGAAGTCTTACTATTTCTAATGTAGAATTTTCCTATGATCCTGATAATCCATTAATAGAAGATTTAAATCTTTCTGTAAAAGCAGGAGAAAAAATAGCAATTGTGGGACCTACAGGTAGTGGAAAAACGACTTTGATTAATCTTTTAATGAGATTTTATCCAGTAGATACTGGTAGTATAAAGGTAAGTGGTACAGATATTGAAAAGATGAAAAGGAAAACTCTTCGAAGTGTATATGGAATGGTATTACAGGATTCCTGGTTATTTCATGGTACAATTTTAGATAATATTAGATATGGGAAAGAGGCGGCTACAGAGGCGGAAGTAATAGCAGCGGCAAAGGCGGCCCATGCGCATAGTTTCATTAAGAGACTTCCCGAGGGATATCATACAGTTATATCTGAAGAAGGAGGGAATATATCTGGTGGGCAGAAGCAGCTTCTCTGTATTGCTAGAATCATGTTAATTAAACCTCCTATGCTTATTCTGGATGAGGCAACCAGTAATATTGACACTCGTACCGAAATAAAGATTCAAAAAGCATTTACAAAGCTTATGGAGGGTAGAACCAGTTTTATTGTAGCTCATAGGTTATCTACGATTAGAGAGTCAGATTGTATTTTAGTGATGAAGTCAGGTCATATTATAGAAAAGGGTAGCCATGAAGACTTAATTAAGAAAGATGGTTTTTACGCAGAACTTTATAATAGTCAGTTCGACCATGGACAAACTTAATATAGTGAATAAATACATTGCAAATCATATTAAGAAGCTTTAGAATAATTGTATAATTACGTTTATAAAATAGGAGGGTTCAATATGTATCAAGCAAATGAAAATCGATATAAAGAAATGCAGTATAAAAAATGTGGAAATAGTGGAATAAAAATGCCAAGAGTTGCCCTAGGTTTATGGCATAACTTTGGTTCCGTAGATTCCCTGGAAAATCAGAGAAATCTTTTATTAACAGCGTTTGATAAAGGGATCACTCATTTTGATTTAGCAAATAATTATGGTCCAGTACCAGGATCAGCAGAAGAAAACTTTGGAAGAATTTTAAAAAGTGACTTAATGCCTTATCGTGATGAGCTTTTAATCTCCACAAAAGCTGGATATGGTATGTGGGAAGGACCTTACGGTGATTGGGGTTCTAGAAAGTATTTATTATCTAGTTTAGACCAAAGTTTAAAGAGAATGGGTCTTGACTATGTAGATATTTTTTATCATCATAGACCAGATCCAAATACACCACTTGAGGAAACTATGGGTGCACTTTCTCATGCGGTAAAAAGTGGAAAAGCTTTATATGTAGCATTATCTAATTACAAACCAGAAGAAACGAAAAGGGCTGCTCAAATTTTAAGAGAAAATGGAACTCCTTGCCTAATTCACCAACCAAAATATAGTATGTTTGAACGTTGGGTAGAGGATGGGTTGTTAAATGTTTTAGAGGAAGAAGGAATTGGTTCTATTGCATTTTGCCCTTTGGCTCAAGGGTTATTGACGAACAAATATGTAAATGGAATTCCAGAAGATTCTAGAGCAACTAAAAGTGTATTTTTAAAAGAAGACAACATTACAGAAGAGATTGTAAATAAAGTGAAAGCATTAAATGAAATAGCTGCTAGTAGAGAACAAAGTTTAGCGCAAATGGCGCTATCATGGGTGCTTAGAGAAGATAAAGTAACTACAGTTCTAATTGGAGCAAGTAAGGTTAGTCAAATAGAAGAGAATGTAAAAATTGTAGATAAATTACACTTTGAAGAGGATGAGTTAGCTGCAATTGAAAGTATTTTAGCACAGTAGTAAACGTGTTGTAGAAGGAGTGATATATATGGAATATCACGTTGGAGAGATTGTAAAATTAAAAAAAGCTCATCCTTGCGGTAGCAGTGAATGGGAAATCCTTAGAGTGGGTATGGATTTTCGATTAAAATGTATGGGATGTAGCCATCAAATTATGATTGCAAGAAAATTGGTGGAGAAGAATACTCGCGGGCTTAGATCAAAGGAGGAATAAGGTGAACTATTTAATAGGTATTGATTTGGGTACATCAGCTACAAAAACAGTGCTATTTAATGAAGCAGGTGATATTATTGCCTCTGCTTCAAAAGAATATCCTATGTACCAGCCGCAAAATGGCTGGGCGGAGCAAAAACCTGAAGATTGGAAAGAAGCAGCACTTGAGACTATTACAAAGGTGATAAAAGAAGCAGGAGTATCCGGAGAAGATATTAAGGGATTGGGTATTTCGGGACAAATGCATGGCTTGGTTATGCTAGATGAAAAGGGTGAAGTTATTCGTCCTTCTATTATCTGGTGTGATCAACGTACCGCTAAAGAATGTGAAGAGATTACAAACAAGGTTGGTCATGAACGTTTGATAGAGATTACAGCAAACCCAGCATTAACAGGATTTACAGCTTCTAAAATTCTTTGGGTAAGAAATCATGAGCCAGATAATTATGAAAAATGTAGACATATCTTACTTCCCAAGGACTATGTGCGTTATATTCTTACAGGAGATTTTGCTACAGAAGTATCCGATGCTTCTGGAATGCAGCTTTTAGATGTACCAAATCGTTGCTGGTCAGATGAAGTATTAGAAAAACTTGAGATAGATAAAAGCTTATTGGCTAAGGTATATGAATCGGTTGAAGTGACAGGAACTATTTTACCTGAAATTGCAGAAAAAACAGGATTATCTAAAGATACTGTAGTAGTAGGAGGTGCTGGTGATAATGCAGCAGCAGCAGTTGGAACTGGTATTGTAAAAGAAGGGAAAGCCTTTACTACGATTGGAACAAGTGGTGTAGTATTTGCTCATAGCGATAAGATTACAATTGATCCAAAAGGAAGAGTACATACTTTTTGCTGCGCAGTACCAGGAGCGTGGCATGTTATGGGTGTAACTCAGGCGGCAGGACTTTCTCTTCAGTGGTTCCGTAATCAATTTTGCCAAGATTATATTCAAAAGGCCAAAGATGAGAATAAAGATGCCTACGATTATATTAATGCAGACATTGAGAGTACTCCAATTGGAAGTAATCATTTAATTTATGTTCCATATTTAATGGGAGAGAGAACTCCTCATCTAGATCCTGATTCTAGAGGTGTGTTCTTTGGACTGTCAGCTATCCACACTAGAAAAGATATGCTACGGGCTGTTATGGAAGGAGTATCTTATTCCTTAAAAGACTGTAATGATATATTGGTTGAGATGGGTGTAAAAGTAGATGAGATGATGGCATGTGGCGGTGGAGGTAAAAGTCCAATTTGGAGACAAATGTTAGCAGACATGTACAATTGCCAAGTAAAAACGGTTACAGCAAAAGAAAGCGCAGCCTTAGGAGTGGCTATATTAGCGGGAGTCGGCGCCGGATTATATGAAAGTGTAGAAGTTGCTTGTGAAAAGGTACTTAAGATAGACAAGGAATGTCAACCGATAGAGAAAAACAATAAACTCTACAATGAATTTCACCAAGTATACAAAGATTTATACCCTAGTTTAAAGGAACAATTTAAAAAGTTGCTTGCAATACAAGTTTAGGTGTGTTAGAATATTATTTCGTGATATATTATATAATTTCCTTGTTCCTTACATAAGTAAGGGGCCAGAGACCAAAAGGAGGTACCGAGAAAGCATGAACAAATATGAATTAGCAGTTATTGTTAGTGCAAAAATCGAAGATGAAGCAAGAGCCAATACAATCGAAAAAGTAAAAGAATACATTACTCGTTTCGGTGGTACAATTACTAACGTTGATGAATGGGGTAAGAGAAGATTAGCTTACGAAATTCAGAAAATGAAAGAAGGCTTTTATTACTTTATCGCATTCGAATCTGATGCAGATTGTCCAAACGAAGTTGAAACAAACATTCGTATCATGGAAGATGTAATCAGATATTTATGTATTAGACAAGACGAAAAATAAAAATTAATAGATTTTGTTGGGAATCTATTAATACCCTATGAGAAAAGAGGAGATCGTATGAACAAGGCAATCTTAATGGGGCGGCTAACAAGAGATCCTGAAGTGAGATATTCACAAGGAGAAAGAACGATGGCAATTGCTAGATACACTTTAGCAGTTGACCGTAGAATGAGACGCGATGCTGGTGATGGAGCGCAAACAGCTGATTTTATTACTTGCGTAGCGTTTGATAGAGCTGGAGAATTTGCTGAAAAGTATTTCAGACAAGGCATGAGAGTTCTTGTGTCAGGCAGAATTCAGACAGGAAGCTATACAAATAAAGATGGGATTAAAGTTTACACAACAGAAGTAGTAGTTGAAGAACAGGAATTTGCAGATAGTAAAGGTGCTGGTGGAAATGAAGGTGGTGGCTATCAAACTCCTTCAAGACCTACTCCAAGTAGTGCTGCAGGTGACGGTTTTATGAATATACCAGACGGTGTTGAAGACGAAGGACTTCCATTTAACTAAGATATTAGTGATGGTAAGATTTTTTCGTTAGGATTTAGAAATATTAAAAGGAGGTACGACAATGGCATTCAATAAAACAGACAGAGGCGATAGAGCTGATTCTGGCATGAGAAGAAGACCAGGTGGAATGCGCAGAAGAAAAAAAGTATGCGTTTTCTGTGGTGAAAAGAATAATGAAATTGATTATAAAGATGTAAATAAATTAAAAAGATATGTATCTGAAAGAGGAAAAATTCTTCCTAGAAGAATTACAGGTAACTGTGC
>CAYYVJ010000027.1:0-23082 GCA_964475115.1 uncultured Lachnospiraceae bacterium | reverse complement strand
GGCTCGAACCCTGGACACCCTGATTAAGAGTCAGGTGCTCTACCAACTGAGCTAGAAGCGCATATGATGATGCTTTAATAACGCAAGGATTATTATATCTTAATCAAAATAAAAATGCAAGTACTTTTTTATCCTTACTAAAATACATTCCTAAAATAAAACATAGAGATAATACTTTCTATTATTAAACATGAAAATATTATCTCTAATTTGATTTTTACTATAAACTTAAATGTATTATAGAGCTTTTTCTAATTTTTCAACAAGCTCTTCTTTTGAAACCACTCCAACAATTGTATCTAGAACTTCACCATTTTTTAAGATTACTATTGTAGGAATAGACATAACACGAAACTTTGCTGCACTTTGTGTATTGTCATCTACGTTAAGTTTTCCTACTTTAACTCTGCCTGTATATTCAGCTGCTAATTCCTCAACTAATGGAGCCATCATTTTACATGGACCACACCAATCTGCATAGAAATCAACTAGCACTGGTTGTTCTGCTTTCATAACTTCTAACTCAAAATTTCCATCATTAAATGCTAAAGCCATATTCATTCCTCCTAGGTATTTTACTTTTTATGTTTTGTTCCTAATATCCCTTTTACTTCATCAAAAGACTTTTTCATAGAGATAGCTTTCTTATTCAGATAATTATTATCACTGAGCGCAATAGAGAGTTTCTGCTTAAATCCCTTTTTCTTGCTCATTTATTTACCTCTTTTTTATTAGTATACGGGATATCTCTTTCTATTATACTTCATTTAATCGTTGTTTAGCAACTACTTTACAAATCGGATTACCTTTTGACGAAAACTTTTCTTCGTATTCTGTCATAACATTGCCTTCTACAATGTCGCTATGATGTAAATCAAAAGTCTTTTGAATAATTTCCCACTTTGCTTCCTCTATTTGCTCTAGAGAAAAATCAAAAAGAACTTTATTATCTGTTTTAAATTCTACAACTCCTCCATGAGTTAATATTTGCTCATATCGTGAAAAATATTCCTTAGAAGTCAATCTTCTCTTAGCATGTCTATCTTTCGGCCAAGGATCTGAGAAATTTAAATAAATTTTCTTTACTTCATTTTCTCCAAAAAATTCAACAATTTTTTCTGCATCTTCACAAAGAAAAACCAAATTAGGTAAATTCAATTCTTGTTGTTTTTCAAGTGCACGAACTAAAACACTAGAAAACTTTTCAATCCCTATATAATTAATAGAAGGATTTTGTTCTGCTAATGTCGTAATAAATCTTCCCTTGCCCATTCCCACTTCAATGTGAATTGGATTTTCATTCTTAAAAATTTCATTCCATCTATTTTTATGTACTTGAACATCCTTTACTACAAAAGGGCTCTTTTCCACTAGTTCTTTAGAACCACGCACATTTCTTAATCTCATGTCTTATATTACTCCTCATTTATTGTTCTTGTTCATTATTGTATATAATACATCAATTTCAACAAAAATAAAAGTCACTTTTTTGTCATTTTTAACATTTTTTCTATGGTTTTTTTTTAAAATTGGTGTATGATAGGACATATAGGATGGAGAATTGTGTAAAAAGGAGGGTGAGCTATGGATAAACATATGAATGATATTATTAATCAATTATCGAATATAGAAGCAACAGCGGTTCGTATTATGAACTCTACTGATTATAGAAAAAAAGAATTGGTTCAAGAAATGAATGAACTAACCTCTGAATTTGATAGGAAGCTTGCAGAGGATACAAACAAAACTTTAAAACAAGCACAATTAAAGTTTGATGCTCAAAAGGCTTCTGAACTTTCTGTGCTTAAATCCGAGACAGAAGAAGCAATAAAAAACTTGGATAGCAAATATGAAGAGGAACATAAAAAATGGGCAAATGAGATTTTCCAACAAATTATAAGGGTGTGATTCTATGGGTATACTTTTTGATTACAATAGTATAAATACAAAAATTAGAGGCTTAGAAAAGAATTTATTAAGCGAAGAAAATTATGCTCAAATAGCCGAATTAAATACTATTTCTGAAGCTGTGGTCTATCTCAAACGACATCCACATTATCGAACTATACTTGCCCATGTAGATGAAACTTCCATTCATAGAGGAGAATTAGAAGGGCTTTTACAAACTTCTATTTATAAGACCTTTTCAAAAATATATCGTTTTGCCAGCTTAGAGCAAAGAAAATTTTTAGATTTATATTTTATTAAATATGAAATTATAATTTTAAAAAGCTGTTTACGAATGGTCTTTGATAATCGAAATTTAGATTTAGACCTTTCTTATTTTCAAGATATTTTCTATCATCATTCTCATATGGATGTTGTTGATTTAAGTAACTCAGCGACTCTTGAAGAAATGGTTAGCAAGTTGAAAGGTTCGCCTTATTTTGAAATTCTTCGAAAACTACATTCTCTTACAAGTCCAACTCTTTTTGATTATGAAATGGCTTTGGATAATTACTATTTTTCTGAAATGTGGAAAAAACACGATGGATTTTTAAAAGGTGTTGATTTAAAAATTATTAAAGATAATTATGGATCTAAGATGGATTTGTTAAATATTCAATGGATCTTTCGTTCCAAGAATTATTATAAAGTAAGTGCTTCTGAGATTTATTCGATTATTATTCCTTTTCATCATAAACTAAGGAAATCTGAAGTTACTGCTTTAATTGAATCTTCTTCTACAGATGAATTTTTTTCCATATTGGAAAATTCATTTTATAAGAAACATTTTTCAAACATGGATTCCAAATCATTAGAAAAAATATATTTGTATTCTATGAATCAGCTATATGATTCAAACGTGCGTAAATACCCCTATTCTATTGCTAGTATTAATACTTATTTGTATCGCAAAGAATATGAAATCGACCGTTTAACTACATTGCTAGAAGGTATTCGTTACAAATTAAATAAAGAAGATGTTTTAAGTTATATTATGTAAACGGAGGTGTACAATTTGTGATTACAAAAATGAATTTTATTAGTATTACTGGACCAAAAAATGATATTGATCGAGTAGTAGAAAAATACGTATCAAAATATGATTTTCAAGTAGAGAATGCTTTGTCAGAGTTGAAGACTGTAACTAATCTTACTCCATATATTGAGACAAATCCTTATAAGGATGTTCTTGCAAAGGCTAATAAATTAGTTGCCTTATTAAAAAAGAAAGATTATCCAATCAAAGAAATTTCTTTAGAAAATTCACTATCTATCGTCCATGATTTAGATGAAGAAGCTAATGTAATTCTTAAAGAAAAAAAGACATTGGAAACATCCTTATCAAGTCTTCAGGCATCTATGCTCAATATCGCTCCCTTTAGGGGGCTAGATTACAACCTTAACTCCATTCTTGACTTTAAACATGTGAAGTTTCGATTTGGAAAGATTTCTCATGAATACTTTTTTAAATTTGAAAAATACCTTTATGATGACCTTTACACCATATTCTATAAATGCCTCGTAGACGAGGACTATGTTTGGGGAGTATATTTTGTTCCTGCTTCTGAGTCATCTAAAATAGATGCGATTTACTCTTCTCTCCAATTTGAACGAGTATTCTTAAACGATGAATACGAAGGAACTCCAGATGAAGCATATGTCGAATTAAAACACAAAGTAGATGTAGTAGAGAGTAAATTGGCAGAACTTAATAATCAGTTAGATTCTTTACTAGAATCCAAAGCTTTGGAACTAACTTCTGCTCAAAATCGATTTATGATTCTTTCTCAAAATTTTGATATTCGAAAGATGGCTGCTTGTACAAAAACCCATAAACAAGTTTTCTATATTTTATGTGGTTGGATGACAAAGAAAGATGCTTTGATTCTTTCTGATGAAATTCAAAATGATCCAAATCTATATTGTTTTATAGAAGAAGATCATGACAAGATAGTAAGTACTCCTCCTACAAGACTAAAAAATCCAGGAATATTTAAACCATTTGAGATGTTTACACGTATGTATGGATTGCCTAATTATTATGAGTTTGATCCAACTATTTTTATCGCTATAACTTATGCCTTGATTTTCGGAATCATGTTTGGCGATGTAGGACAAGGTATTTGTCTTTTCTTAGGAGGATTTCTTCTTTATAAATTTAAAAAGTTAGATTTAGGTGGCATTATTGCTACCGCTGGTGTATTTTCCACTATATTCGGCTTTATGTATGGTAGTATCTTTGGATTTGAACATGTAATTAATGCCGTTTGGCTTCATCCATTAACAAACATGACGGCTTTACCATTTATCGGAAACCTAAATACCGTATTTGTTTACTCGATTGGTTTTGGAATGGGACTTATATTGCTCACCATTATATTTAATATTATCAACAACCTTAAGATTAAGAATATAGAAGCTGCTCTTTTTGATACAAATGGTATTGCTGGACTAATCTTTTACGGTTCTCTTGTTTCAGTAATTGTATTATTTATGAGTGGTAACACAGTTCCTGGTGGAATTATACTAACCATTATGTTCCTTCTTCCTTTGTTAATTATCATGTTTAAAGAACCTTTAACCGCTTTAGTAGAGAAAAAAGCGGAGGTAATGCCAAAAGAAAAAGGAATGTTTATTGTTCAAGGATTATTTGAACTAATTGAAGTCTTATTAAGTTATTTTTCTAACACTCTTTCTTTTGTGCGTATCGGCGCATTTGCTATAAGTCACGCAGCTATGATGGAAGTAGTACTTATGCTTGCAGGAGCTGAAAATGGAGCATCACCCAACTGGATTGTAATTGTACTCGGAAACATCTTTGTTTGTGGGATGGAAGGATTGATTGTTGGAATTCAAGTATTACGTTTAGAATACTATGAATTTTTTAGCAGATTTTATAAAGGCTCAGGCCGCGAGTTTAAACCATACTCTAAGATTAAAAACATTTAAGGAGGTCATTTATTATGACATTATTAGTAAAAATCACTTTAGTTATTGCCCTTATGCTTAGCATTATTGTTCCATTTGGTACTTATTTAATTGGAGAAAAAAGCAAAGGAAGATATAAAGCCTCATTAGCTTTTAATTGCTTTTTCTTTTTTGGCACTATGCTTATAGCGAATATCCTTTTATATTCTGGAAATGCACAAGCTGCTGAAGCAACTGCATCTGTTGCTACATCTGCTACTGGTTTAGGATATATAGCAGCCGCTTTAGTAACTGGATTGTCTTGTATTGGTGGTGGTATCGCCGTTGCCTCTGCAGCAAGTGCTGCTCTAGGAGCAATTAGTGAAGATTCTACCATTTTAGGTAAATCACTTATTTTCGTAGGTCTTGCAGAAGGTGTTTGCCTCTATGGGTTGATCATCTCCTTCATGATTTTAGGAAAACTATAATATATATTTTTTATCATATAGGAAAAGAAAGGAGGTCTGATTCAAATGAAGATGTACCTTATTAGTGATAATGTTGACACCTATACTGGTATGCGATTAGTTGGTATAGAGGGATGTGTTGTTCATGATAAACAGTCTTTTAAAACCAATTTAGATAACGCAGTATCCGATAAAAACATTGGAATAATACTTATAAATGAAAATTTTGCAAGTGAGTATTCTGACTTAGTTAATGATATAAAACTAAACAGAAAACTTCCTTTAATTATAGAAATCCCAGATAGGCATGGTACTGGACGCAGACCTGACTTTATTACAGCTTATATTAATGAGGCCGTTGGCTTAAAACTTTAGTGGAAGGTGATATTACAATGACAACAGAAGAAAAAATAAAATATTTTTCAGATGTTACAATTGAAAATGCAAGCAATAACAGTGCACACATAATTGATGATTATACAGCATCCTTAAATAAAATCTTTGAAGATCACAAAGTTGATGCCACTAGGCAAGCAAAACTCCAAATTACACTTGGAAATGCACAGCTTGAAAAAGATAAAAACAAAGATCTATCTAAAGAACAGCTACTTTTAAAAAAAGAGTTAAATAAGAAACAAGATAATTTAAAAGAAAAGCTTTTTATTGAAGTTGGCTATCTATTAGAAGAGTATATGTCATCTAGATCTTATCAGGAATTATTAATTGAGCAGATAAATGCTGCTAAAGAATTTGCTAAAGATACAGATATTACTATTTATATCGATGCTGCAGATTCCAATAAATTAGCTAGTCTTATAACAGCTACAAATACACAAATACACCTTAGTGAACATGGCTTTATGGGTGGTACCAAAGCTGTTATACATTCAAAAAATATTTTAATTGATAACTCTTTTGAAACTAAATTAAAAGAGGCAAAAGAATCTTTTGCCTTTACAAATAAATAAAACAATATGGAGGTATCTCCAATGATAAAAACAGGTAAAATCTTTGGGATTAATGGTCCAGTTATTTACTTAAAAGGAAATACTGGATTTAGAATGTCAGAAATGGTATATGTGGGAAGAGAAAAGCTCGTTGGAGAAGTGATCGGTCTTACCACGAAAATGACTACCATTCAAGTATTTGAAGAAACATCTGGTCTAAAACCAGGTGAAGAGGTGGTGTCTACTGACAGTGCAATTTCTGTTACTCTAGCGCCAGGTATTTTAAACAATATTTTTGATGGAATTGAACGTCCCTTAAATAAAATTGCTGAGTCTTCTGGAGCATTTATTAGTAGGGGAATTAGTGTAGACTCTTTAGATACAGAAAAGTTATGGGATACCCATATGGTTATATCTACTGGAGATCAAGTACATGGTGGAACTATTATCGCCGAAGTTCCTGAAACTTCAGCAATTGTTCATAAAGTTATGATTCCTCCAAATATGGAAGGAAATATTATTAGTGTCGTTTCAGATGGCTCTTATACTATCAATGATACCCTTGCAGTCCTTCAATTACTTGATGGAACAGAAGTCAATTTAACAATGACACAAAAATGGCCTATTCGTGTTCCTAGGCCTATACTTAAGCGATATCCTTCTACAAAACCTCTTATAACAGGGCAAAGAATTTTAGATACACTCTTCCCTATTGCTAAAGGTGGAACAGCTGCTATTCCAGGTGGCTTTGGGACTGGTAAGACAATGACTCAACATCAGATTGCAAAATGGTCTGATGCAGATATTATTATTTACATTGGCTGTGGTGAACGTGGAAATGAAATGACTCAAGTATTAGAAGATTTCTCGCATTTAGTTGACCCTAAAACAGGAAACCCTTTAATGGATAGGACTTCTTTAATTGCAAATACTTCTAATATGCCTGTAGCCGCACGTGAGGCTAGTATATACACTGGTGTTACCCTTGCAGAGTATTATAGAGATATGGGTTATCACGTTGCAATTATGGCTGATTCTACTTCCCGTTGGGCAGAAGCACTTAGAGAATTATCCGGACGTTTAGAAGAAATGCCGGCTGAAGAAGGTTTCCCAGCTTATCTTGCTTCTAGATTATCTGCTTTTTATGAAAGAGCCGGCCTAATGCAAAACTTAAATGGAACAGAAGGGTCCGTTTCCATTATCGGTGCTGTATCACCACAAGGTGGAGATTTTTCTGAACCAGTTACACAAAATACAAAACGATTTATCCGTTGTTTCTGGGGATTAGATAAATCTTTAGCCTATGCAAGACATTTTCCTGCCATACATTGGCTAACTAGCTACAGTGAGTATTTATCTGATTTAGAACCTTGGTATTCTGCTCATATTGGATCCAAGTTTGTTGATTCTAGAAATCGAATTCTCGCTTTACTAAATCAAGAAAGTAGCTTAATGGAAATTGTAAAATTAATTGGTAGTGATGTCCTTCCAGATGATCAAAGGCTTATTTTAGAAATAGCTAGAGTGATTCGACTTGGATTTTTGCAGCAAAATGCATTTCATCCTGAAGATACTTCCGTACCACTAGAGAAACAAATGAAAATGATGGAAACTATATTGTATTTATATAATCGTTCAAAATCTTTAATTTCTATGGGTATGCCTATGTCTGTTTTAAAAGAAGATGATATTTTTGATAAAGTAATTGCAATAAAATATGATGTAGAAAACAATGCTTTAGAAAAATTTGCTGATTATAAAAAAGCAATTGATCTTTTCTATGATAATGTAATAGAAAGAAATGCGTAAGGAGGAGCTAATATGTCTATTCAATATTTAGGTTTAAGTGAAATAAATGGCCCCCTTATTGCCTTAGAGGGTGTGCAAGGTGCTGCTTTTGATGAAATCGTAGAAATCGTTGTTGATGAAAAAGAACGAAAAATTGGTAGAATTGTAGAAGTCTACGAAGAAAGAGCAGTTATTCAAGTATTTGAAGGAACTGACAATATGTCCTTAAATAATACCCAAACAAAATTAACTGGTCACCCTATGGAAATGGGTCTTTCTCTTGATATTCTAGGAAGAACCTTTAATGGTGTAGGACAGCCAATTGATGGTCTAGGTGATATTGTTGTAGAGACAAAAAGAGATATAAACGGAAAGCCTTTGAATCCTGTTACAAGAGAATATCCACGTAATTATATTCGAACAGGTATCTCTGCTATTGATGGTCTTACTACTTTAATACGTGGTCAAAAACTTCCCATCTTTTCAGGAAATGGACTTCCACATGACCAATTAGCAGCGCAAATTGTAAAACAGGCGTCTCTTGGTGATAATTCTGATGAAAAATTTGGTATTGTTTTTGCTGCTATGGGTGTAAAACATGACGTAGCTGATTTTTTCACCCGTACATTTGAAGAAAGTGGAGTTTCTTCCCATGTTACCACCTTTTTAAATTTAGCAGACGATCCAGTAGTAGAAAGACTTATTACACCAAAAGTTGCGTTGACCGCAGCTGAATTTCTAGCTTTTGAAAAAAATATGCATATTCTGGTTATTTTAACGGATATGACCTCTTTTGCAGAGGCTCTTCGTGAAGTTTCATCTAGTAAAGGTGAAATTCCATCCAGAAAAGGTTACCCAGGATATTTATATAGTGAACTTGCTACCCTCTATGAAAGAGCCGGTATTGTAAGTGGCATCAATGGTTCTGTGACACAGATTCCTATTCTAACTATGCCAAATGATGATATTACCCATCCTATTCCTGACTTAACAGGTTATATTACAGAAGGTCAGATTGTACTAGATCGTGCTTTGCATGGACAAAGTGTATATCCACCTATTAATGTGCTTCCTTCACTTTCTCGTTTAATGAAGGATGGTATTGGTGAAGGTTATACTAGAGAAGATCATCAGGATGTGGCTAACCAATTATTTTCTTCTTATGCAAAAGTAGGAGAAGCAAGAGCTTTAGCATCTGTTATTGGAGAAGATGAATTATCACCTTTGGATAAAAAATATCTAGAATTTGGTAAGGCGTTTGAGTCTCAGTTTATTGGTCAAGGGGCACTTGAGAATAGAACTATAATAGATACTCTTGATCTTGGATGGAATCTTCTCTATTTGCTTCCTAAAGAAGAACTAGATCGTATTAACACGAAGATACTTATTAAATATTATCAAGAGGAAGAAGCATAAGGGGTGACTTTATGAATCCGAATACATTTCCCACAAAGGGTAATTTAATATTGGCAAAGAATTCTCTAGCTCTTGCAAAACAAGGCTACGAATTAATGGATAAAAAAAGAAATATTTTGATTCGAGAATTGATGGAGTTAATTGAAGAAGCCAAAGAAATACAAACTGAAATCGATCAAATTTTTACACATGCTTATAGCTCTCTTCAGATTGCTAATATTGAGATGGGCATTCACTATGTAGAAGAAATTTCACAATCAGTTCCTATTGATGACTCGATTGCTATTAAAGTACGAAGTATTATGGGTACTGAGATTCCTCTAGTGGAATATAATAAGAAAAAGCGACTTCCTACTTATGCTTATTACAGTACAAGAGAATCCTTAGATAAAGCAAGGGCCGGCTTTGAAAAAGTAAAGGAACTAACAATTAGACTTTCTATGGTAGAAAACTCTGCTTATCGTCTAGCTACTAATATTAGCAAAACTCAAAAGCGCGCAAATGCTCTTAAAAACATAACGATTCCAAGTTATACTGCATTAACCACTAATATTAGTAATGCTTTAGAGGAAAAAGAGCGTGAAGAATTTACCAGATTAAAAGTAATTAAACGAAATATGAATAAATAAAACCAGATACAAACTAATATTTGAACCGACCTCCAAAAGTTAGATCTAAAAATCTAGCAATTGAAGGTCGGTTTTTATCAGTTTATTAATTTTTAGCTTATTTTCGTACTCCACTTAGAACAATCCCATACCTGTGTCGCTAGTCCATCATAGAATTCTGGTTCATGGCAAATAAGAAGAATACTACCCTTAAATGCTTTTAACGCTCGTTTTAGTTCATCTTTTGCATCTACATCTAAATGGTTTGTTGGCTCATCTAGTAACAAGATATTGCTCTCTCTATTGATAAGTTTGCATAGTCTAATCTTTGCTTGTTCCCCTCCGCTTAATACACGTACTTGGCTTTCAATGTGTTTGGTTGTCAATCCACATTTAGCTAATGCCGAGCGAACCTCATATTGAGTATAGGATGGAAACTCCTTCCAGATTTCTTCGATACAAGTAGTAGTATTTCCAGTCTTCATTTCTTGTTCAAAATATCCAATGTGTAAATAATCTCCAAGTTCTACTTGACCGCTTATAGGCTTTATAAGGCCCAAAATAGATTTCAATAAAGTGGTTTTTCCAATACCATTTGCACCCGTTAAAACAATCTTTTCTCCTCTTTCCATGGATACAGTAATAGGCTTTGATAGTGGTTCTTCATATCCAATCACCAAATCCTTTGTTTCAAAAATATATTTTCCAGCTGCTCTAGCTTCTTTAAAAACAAATTCTGGTTTAGGTTTATCTTTAGCTAACTCAATAACATCCATTTTATCTAATTTTTTCTGTCTAGACATAGCCATATTTCTTGTTGAAACACGAGCCTTGTTTCTAGCTACAAAATCTTCTAAATCCTCTATTTCTTGCTGTTGGCGTTTATAAGCTGATTCCAACTGAGCTTTTCTCATTGCATATACTTCTTGAAATTTATTATAATCTCCAACATAGCGATTTAATTCTTTGTTTTCCATATGATAAATCAAATTAATAACACTATTTAAAAATGGAATGTCGTGAGAAATTAAAATAAATGCATTTTCATATTCATTTAGATATCTTTTCAGCCATTCTATATGCTGCACATCTAAATAATTTGTAGGCTCATCCAATAGTAAAATATCTGGCTTCTCCAATAATAACTTACCAAGTAATATTTTTGTCCTTTGTCCACCACTAATATCAGTCACATCCGTGTCTAATCCTATTTCATCTAAGCCTAATGCTCTTCCTATTTCTTCGACCTTGGAATCAATTATATAAAAATCATGAACGGTAAGAAGTTCTTGAAGAGTACCTAATTCCTCCATAAGGTTTTCCAACTCTTGTTCTGACGCTTCTCCCATAGTATCACATATAACATTTATTCTATCTTCCATCTCATACAAATAAGAAAAAGCAGATTTTAACACATCTCGTATGCTCATCCCCTTTTTCAATACAGCATGCTGGTCCAAATAACCTACACGAACATTTTTTGACCACTCTATCTTTCCTTCATCCGGTTGTAATTTATCTGTTATGATATTCATGAAGGTAGACTTTCCTTCACCATTTGCACCTATTAGACCTATATGCTCTCCTTTTAATAAACGAAAGGATACATTTTCAAAAATAGCTCGATCTCCAAATCCATGACTTAAATTTTCCACATTTAAAATACTCATTTTATAACTCCTTCATATGTAAATGAAACTTCATTTCATCATTTCTTATATTTCTACAACATTGATATACTAACATTATTTTCTTTTCTTGGCAACTAGAGTAATTTAAAAAATTCACAATAATTTCAATACTTTTGTGGTAGAATAGGTTGTACAACCATTTAAAATACCATATAATAAACAAAGACATAAAACCATTTAATATTTATTAAGGAGTACCAAATGAAGTTATTTAACCGTTTAACCATTATGCTATTATCATCTATTATTTTTCTTTCACATACATTACCAGCACATGCTACTTCAGATATAGAAGAAACAAACACATATCCCATCTATTCTAGCTCTGATAACTTAATAGATTGGCCCACTGGACCGTCAATCTATGGTTCCTCTGGAGTTGTAATAGAAGCTTCTACGGGAGCTGTTTTGTATGACAAAAACATGAATGAAAAAATGTATCCCGCCAGTATCACAAAGCTATTAACCGCATTATTGACTCTTGAAAATACTTCCATGGATGAAATGGTGACCTATTCTCATGATGCAGTGTTTAGTATCGAGAAGGGCTCTAGCCATATTGCCATTAACCCTGATGAGAGATTAACTGTAGAAGACTCTTTATACGGATTAATTCTGGCATCTGCAAATGAAGTTGCAAATGGTTTAGCAGAACATATTTCTGGAAGCAAAGACGAATTTGCAAAGTTAATGACCGAAAGAGCGAAAGAACTAGGTGCCTTTAACAGTAACTTTACAAATCCTAGTGGATTACACAATGAGAATCATTATACTACAAGTTATGATATGGCTATGATTTCTAGAGCAGTAGTTGACAATGAAACTTTTATCAAGATAAACTCAACTCTTTCTTATATGATTCCACCTACTAATTTGCAAGCAGAAAGTAGACCTCTTAATACAAGTCACAAATTACTTCAAAATGGATCTAATCATTATGATGGATGCTTCGGAGGAAAAACTGGCTATACTACAACTGCCGGCAGTACTTTAGTGACTTTTGCTGAAAGAAATGGAATTACTTTGATAAGCGTTGTTATGAATTCAAACTCCGCAAATGTATTCCAAGATACCAGGCTTTTATTAGATTACGGATTTGATAATTTTAAAATGTTGAATATTTCAGAAAATGAAGAAAAATACTCATTTACAAGTGATAGTTTTTTTGATGCTGCAGAAGCTATGTTTGAGAATACGAACCCTATACTGGAGTTAAATAGTAATGATTATGTTGTTTTGCCTTTGTCTGCCGACTTTGCAGATATTGTTGGAAACATTTCCTATGACAAGGATTTTAAAAATGAGAATACCATTCTAGCCTCTATAGACTATACATTAAATGGTCATTTTGTTGGAAGTACTTCTCTTAATATCGTGAATACACAACTAGATACTTTTTCTTTTGGTGCAACTATCGAGCCATCTGAAGATGAAACAATTCAAGAAGAAATTACAGAAAAAAATATTTTAAAAATTAATATATGGATCTTACTTCTCGGAATCCTTTTTGTGTTTTTACTAACATTCTTTTTCTTTTATCTTGCTGCAACAAAAAGGCAACGAATGCGCAAAAAGCGTATTCGAAGAAAGCAAAGAATTTTATCTCAGAAGACAGGTAATAGAGGAAGAAGACGAAACTATTCTACAAGAGATTTATTTGATTAAAGTAAACATAAGAAAAGAATTTGCTTTATACAAAAAGAAGTCATCGCCTTAAATGCGATGACTTCTTTTTATATCTATAATGTCCCCGGCGGGAATCGAACCCACAACTGAGTCTTAGGAGGACCCCGTTATATCCATTTAACTACGGAGACAAACTTAAAAGTGCCTATTTATTCTACTATTTTTATAGACTTTAGTCAATGATTTTAAGTATACCAATTACCTCAAACTTCCTTAAAATCAACTCTTGCTTGTAACCAAATAGTACCTTTAAATCGCCTTCCGACGATTGGCTCTCCGATGAGGTCCTCTTTATTAATTGCCAAATTAAATTTAAAATCATTACAATTAATACTCATAGAATACACTTCTTCTTTTGTATAAGAATTAGTCAAAAGTTTCATTTCTATTATATCACCAACAACTGTATATTGGTCACATTCAACCCCATAAGGCATGAAAGAAGAGTCTACAATTGAAAAAACATCTTCATACATAATTCTCTTTGAGATCTTAGTATAGGTATCTAAATCCTCCATAGTTAAGCTTTCAATTGCATCTTCATCACCTTTTTTAGCCGCAGAAATTAGATTTTTTCTGTTCAAATTAGCAATTTTATGCCTTTGAATTTGATTTTCATTTTTGCTCACAGGTAAGATAATCGTTCCGGAAGTAGATAAACCTGACATCCACATAGAAGTATGATAATTCGACTTTTTATCTTTTAAATTGTTTTCAACATAATCCATTCCATTTTGTAGATAATAAATCAAGGAAATGCCTACTCTCATATCTTCACAGATACCAGAAAAGGATTCTCTACTAATATGTCTTGTGATGGAGATTTCTTCTCCAATCTGTTTATTTGTACCTTTTATATATGGAATATAATATTCTATTTCAAAATTATTTTCTTCTGTATAATATCCATAAACAAGAATCCCTAATCCGTCACTAAATTCTTTTCTAAATTCCACCATATTAGTATCTTCACTTGTAGAAATCACCCTAGTTCCATCTGGATTTTCTATAATATCGGATAAGATTTTTTTGAAATCTTTCTTTTTCACTATACCTTTAAAACCAATCGCTCTATTATAACTATGCATGTTAATCACCTCTTTTCTTACGAAATACACTAGGAAGATTTTATGTTAACCTTCCTAGTATATCATAATCTTACTCTTATTTTGTTATTCTTTTTAGACCACCCATATAGTTAATTAAAACTTCAGGGATTGCTATGCTTCCATCTTCCTGTTGGAAATTCTCTAGAATAGCTGCTGTTGTACGCCCTATTGCTACACCACTTCCATTTAGAGTATGAATATATTTTGCTTTATCTTTAATATTGTCTTTATATTTTATATTTGCACGTCTTGCTTGAAATTCTTCGAAATTTGAGCAGCTAGAAATCTCAACGTACCGTCCATAACTTGGCATCCATACTTCAATGTCATATTTCATTGCTGCTGTAAAACCTAAGTCACCTACACAGATTTTTACCACTCTATAAGGAAGTCCAAGTGCCTGTAATACTTTTTCGGCATCTTTTGTTAATTTCTCAAGCTCTTCATAAGAATCTTCTGGTTTTGTAAATTTTACAAGTTCCACTTTATTAAATTGATGTTGTCTAATTAGTCCTCTAGTATCTCTTCCTGCAGATCCTGCTTCAGCCCTAAAGCACGCTGTGTAAGCACAATGCATAATTGGAAGTTTGCTTCCATCTATAATCTGATCTCGATACATATTAGTCACTGGAACTTCAGCTGTTGGAACTAAGAAGTATTCTTTACCATCTCCCAACACCTTATACGCATCTTCTTCAAATTTTGGTAGCTGACCAGTTCCCGTCATACTTTCTCTATTTACCATAAATGGAGGGAACACTTCTGTATACCCATGTTTTTCTGTATGAGTATCTAGAAAGAAATTTGTTATCGCTCTCTCTAGTCTTGCTCCTGCACCTTTGTAAAAAGTAAATCTAGATCCGGATACCTTTGCTCCTGTTTCAGCATCTACGATATCTAATTCAGATCCTAAGTCCCAATGTGGCTTTGGATCAAAATTAAAAGTAGTAGGTTCTCCAAATTTTCTAATCTCAACATTATCTTCATCCGTATTTCCACTTGGTACTGTTTTATTTGGAATGTTTGGAATTGTAAGCATCCAAGCATTTAATTCGTTATCAACCTCTGTTACCATTGCATCCAGGTTTTTTATTTTATCAGAAAGCTCTTTCATCTCAGCTAAAATAGGAGCAACATCTTTGCCTTCCTTCTTCATAACAGGAACTTGTTTTGAAACAGCATTTTGCTCACTCTTTAATTGTTCTACTTCTGCTAATAATTGTCTTCTCTTTTCATCTAAATCTTTAAACTTACTTAGATCAAAATCCTCGTTTCTAGTAGACAAAGCTTCTTCAACTTCCTGAAAATTATTCCTTAACAATTTAATATCTAACATTTTTTTCCTCCTAATCGTGATATGCCTATAGCATTCTAAGTTACTTAATAGCTTTTACGTAGGAAAGAAAAAAGTCCCCTCTCCCACATAATTACATGGGACGAAAGGAATCCGCGTTGCCACCCAATTTACTTCGTCTTTTTTGAAAGACAAGTCACTCATACGTATTTTATAGGATACGACCCTTCTGACTCTTCGCCAGCAGCTCCGAAAGTGGACTTGACATCTTCTCTTTACCGATTCACACCATCCATCGGCTCTCTGAAAAAAGGTTAAAGATTCATAGCTTTCATCTACACTGTAATTACATTGTTTCATATAATATCGATTATATACAATTGAGCCTGCTTTTGCAAGACATTTTTCTCTTTGATCTATTCTTTGATGTATTCTTGACATATTTTTTAAAATATTTTACATTTCTAATATTTATTTGTATACATTTGACGATTGACAATTATTTCACAATATCATATAATCAGATTGTTAAAGGATTATCAATCTAAAAATATTAGGAGGCAATCAAATGGGAAAAAAGGAAACTTTGGTACCGGCTGTTATTGATAGAGTAGAAGCTCTAATTCAGAAAATGGATGCATGTAGAGACGCTCAAAAAGAATTTTCAACCTTTTCACAAGAACAAGTTGATAAAATATTTTTTGCTGCAGCATCAGCCGCGAATAAAGAACGAATATCATTAGCAAAAATGGCTGTTAAAGAAACTGGAATGGGAATCGTAGAAGATAAGGTAATTAAAAATCATTATGCATCAGAGTATATTTACAATGCTTATAAGGACACAAAAACTTGTGGTATAATAGAAGAAAACAAATCATTTGGTACAAAGAAAATAGCTGAGCCGATTGGACTTATTGCTGCTGTTATCCCTACAACCAATCCTACTTCTACTGCTATTTTTAAAACTTTAATAGCATTAAAAACCAGAAATGCCATTATTATATCTCCACATCCTAGAGCAAAGAATTCCACAATTGCGGCAGCTAAAATTGTTCTTGATGCAGCTGTGGCCGCTGGTGCTCCTGAAGGTATTATTGGATGGATTGATGTTCCTTCTCTTGAACTAACGAATGAAGTGATGAAGGGTTCTGATACTATTTTGGCTACTGGCGGTCCTGGCATGGTTAAGGCAGCTTATTCATCAGGAAAACCAGCTCTAGGTGTAGGTGCAGGAAACACTCCAGTTATTATAGATGATACAGCAGATATTAAACTTGCAGTTAGTTCTATCATTCATTCAAAAACTTTTGATAACGGCATGATTTGTGCTTCTGAACAATCAGTAACTGTACTTGATAAAGTATATAAAGAAGTAAGAAAAGAGTTTGAATTAAGAGGCTGCTATTTCTTAAAGGAAGATGAAATAGAAAAAGTAAGAAAGACAATTATTATTAATGGAGCATTAAATGCAAAAATCGTTGGACAAAGCGCATATACAATTGCAAAACTTGCAGGAGTTAATGTAGCAAAAACAACTAAAATTATTATTGGTGAAGTTGAGTCTGTAGATATTTCCGAAGAGTTTGCACATGAAAAGCTTTCCCCTGTTCTTGCAATGTATAAAGCAAAAACCTTTGATGAAGCAATTAAAAAAGCGGAGCGCTTAGTTGCAGATGGTGGATTTGGACACACTGCTTCTCTTTATATAAATGCTGTTACAGAGCAAGAAAAATTAGATAAATATTCTGCAGCAATGAAAACTTGTCGTATTCTTGTTAATACTCCTTCCTCTCACGGTGGAATTGGTGATTTATACAACTTTAATTTGGCACCTTCTCTAACACTTGGTTGTGGATCATGGGGTGGAAATTCAGTTTCAGAAAATGTTGGTGTAAAACATTTATTGAATATAAAGACGGTAGCTGAAAGGAGAGAGAATATGCTTTGGTTTAGAACCCCACAAAAGGTTTACTTTAAGAAGGGTTGCCTTCCAGTTGCACTTGATGAATTAAAAAATGTTCTAGGTAAAAAGAAGGTTTTTCTTGTAACAGATGCTTTCCTATACAATAATGGATATACTGACGCAGTTACAAATAAACTTGATGAAATGGGTATCAAACATACTTGTTTTTATGATGTAGCTCCAGATCCTACCTTAGCATGTGCAAAAGAAGGTGCAAAAGCTATGAAAGATTTTGAACCGGATTGTATTATTGCTCTTGGTGGTGGTTCTGCCATGGATGCAGCAAAAATCATGTGGGTACTTTACGAACATCCTGAAGTTGACTTTTTAGATATGGCAATGAGATTTGTGGATATTCGTAAGAGAATTTATACTTTCCCTAAAATGGGTGAAAAAGCATACTTTATAGCTATTCCTACTTCTTCTGGTACTGGTTCTGAGGTAACTCCTTTTGCCGTTATTACAGATGAAACTACTGGAGTTAAATATCCATTAGCTGACTATGAATTGCTTCCAAATATGGCAATTATTGATACAGACAATATGATGAGCCAACCAAAAGGCTTAACTAGTGCTTCAGGTATTGATGCCCTAACTCACTCTTTAGAAGCTTATGCTTCAGTAATGGCCACTGATTACACGGATGGTCTTGCATTAAAAGCAATTAAAAATATTTTCAAGTATCTTCCAGGAGCATATGAAAATGGATCTACTGATTTAGTAGCGAGAGAAAAAATGGCTAATGCCTCAACCATGGCTGGTATTGCATTTGCAAATGCATTTCTTGGTGTTTGTCACTCTATGGCTCATAAGTTAGGTGCATTCCACCATTTGCCACATGGTATTGCTAATGCTTTACTTATTACAGAAGTTATGAAATTTAATTCTAGTGATTGTCCTATTAAAATGGGTACATTTTCACAGTATCAATATCCACATACTCTTGAAAGATATGTAGAATGTGCGAACTTTATTGGAATCTCAGGAAAAGATGAGAAAGATACTCTTGATAAATTTATTATAGCTATTAACAACTTAAAAGAAGAAGTAGGAATTAAAAAAACAATTGCTGATTATGGTGTAAAAGAAGAAGATTTCTTGGCAACTTTAGACGAAATGGTTGAGCAAGCCTTTGATGATCAGTGTACTGGTGCAAATCCAAGATATCCACTAATGAGTGAAATCAAAGAGATGTATTTAAAAGCTTACTATGGAAAATAAGCTTATTATAGTGAAATAATCATATAATGAAAGGGGTCTAAAAATGAAACAAGAAAATTTAATTTCTTCTCGAGAAACTGCCTCTGTATACAGAGTAGGTAACACTGCAGTAAAGATATTTAACCCAAAACATCCTATATCTGAAGTTCTTAATGAAGCTCTTAATACTGCAAGGGTGGAGGAAACAGGACTAAATATACCTAAAATACTGGAAGTTTCACTAATAAATGGTAAATGGGCGATTACTACAGAATTTATTGAAGGAAAAACTATTAGTAAGTTAATGGAAGAAAATCCTGATAAAGTTGAGTATTATATTAATTTAATGGTGGATTTACAGATATCAATTAATGAAAAAAAATGCCCACTTTTAAATCGTCTAAAGGAAAAAATGACTAGGCAGATTGAGAGCCTAGAAGAACTGGATAATAGTAGAAAATATGAATTATTAACTAGACTTGAAGGCATGCCAAAACACTCTAAACTATGCCATGGGGATTTTAATCCTTCTAACATTATTTTAAGTGATGATAAAGCCTACATTTTAGATTGGGTCCACGCTGCTCAAGGAAATGCAAGTGCTGATGTAGCAAGAACTTATCTGCTGTTTTCTCTAAATTCAACAGCACAGGCAGAAATGTATTTAGATTTGTTTTGTAAAAAAACAAATACCTCTAGACAATACGTCCAAAGGTGGCTTCCTATTGTTGCAGCTGCACAGCTGGCTAAAAAGAGACCTGAAGAAAACGAACTACTAATGAATTGGTTAGATGTAGTGGAGTATGAATAACATATAATTATTAATCAATTATAGTAATAGCTTTCTAAAATAATCTAATTATTCTAGAAAGCTATTATTCATCTAAAACTTCAACAATAAAAACAGAAAGAGATTTTAATAAATCAACTTCTTTTTCATCACCTATTACATTTCCCTTTGTATCCTTAAATACTTTTAAAACAGGTCTATCCATAAAGCTTTTATTTTGCCTTATTACACGACCAACTTCTCCTTCATTGGTTTTCACAACATCACCAACAGGATATTCTACAATCATTTTTAAAAACTCTTCTGCTATTTCACTTTCGAACAGGCGTTCTTTATTTATTCTTATATATTCTATTGCCTCTTGTAAAGATACTCCCTTACATCCTATTCCACTAACAAATTCATCAAAGGCATTGCAAACATTTACTATTTTTACACCCTTTGGAATCTGAGCAGAAAACATTTTTAAAGGATAACCTGTTCCATTCTCCATTTCATGATGGAATAAAATAATATCTTTTTGTGTCGAAGTAAGCCACTCTTCATTTTGTAGCGAATCATATCCATAAATAACATGCTTACGATATTCTTCTTGTTGGTTTTTAGAAAGTGTACTAATATCTATATTTAGATAAGGCACCGTTATAAATCGAAATCCTATATCATGTAAAAGGCAGCCTATTGCAATATCTTTAGCAAATTCTTTGGATTCATTTAGTTTCAATGCCAATAAAGTTGCTAATCCACACACATTAACTAAATGTGAATAAAGATCTCCATTTTCAGCTCTAACTTCTATTATTTTGTCAGAGATATTTTCATCTTCTAAAATATCCCCTATTATATCTTCTGCCACTTCACACATGCTCTCAAGTTCACGAGATTTTTTATAAACATGTTTTTCAAGAATGGACTTTACCTTTATCTTACTTTCTTCTTTTATTTCTAGTCTAAGTATATCCACTTCTTCTTTTGTCAACTTTTTATTATTTATTCTGTTAGAACCTTTATAATCTTCTATGTAAAGTGTGTTTATACCAAGCTCTTTCAACTTTTCAATATAATCTATTTTAAGAATCGTTCCTTTCGTCATCAATACCATGTTATCATTATAGAACAAATCTCTTGCTAACTTTTCCCCGCCATTTAGATCTTCAATTTTAACTGATTTCATAAGCCCACCTCCTTCATTTTAAAAACAAAACTATTCCATAAAATTATCTGTATTTATAGCCATATTTAGAGCTTTTGCTTCTTCTTCGCCCAAGTTAATAAATGTCTTTCCTTCAATAACTTCCTTTATGTAGGTATAGCATCCTTCTCTACTATGCATAGAATTCATAACAAATCCATTATTATTTTTATCAAGTAAAACCAAAGAAAAACTTAATTTTCCACCCATCTCTTTAAATGCATCATATTTTACTATACCAACTTTTTGATATGCTAACTTCATATTTTCTTGAAGCCCTTTAATCGCTTGGTCTTTCTTTTTATCAGCAATTTTTAACTCTGTAATATCTTTAATTTGCTTTAAAATGCTATCTTCTAGAGTTTCTGCATCTTTTCCACGCATAAATAGATCATATTTCTTTGTTAACTTTTTTATCTTATTATTTATTACAATAATGGTAATAAGTAATAAAATAATAAGTGCTAAAACCCCTAGTAGGATATAACCATAATACATATCTATAAAACTAAATATTTCATTCGCAAAATATCTCATAACACTCCTATCTTATCCCTTCAAATAATTCAATAATTCTTTCTAATTCTTCATTTGAATAATACTCTATCTCGATTTTTCCTTTATCTTTTGTCTTCTGATTAATAATAACCTTTGTTCCCATTATACCTTTTATTTTTTCTTCTATTTCTTTATAAATCAAACTCTCCACTATTGAAAAAGTTTCTTTTTTATCAATCTCTTTCGGGTTTAGAATATCTTTAATGAGCTTCTCTGTTTCTCTTACACTTAATTTCTCATCAAATATTTTAACCGCTAAATTGTACTGTAATTCTGAATCTTCAATTGGTAAAAGAGTTCTAGCGTGTCCACTTGATATAAGATCTTCAATTAACATAGTTTGCACTCTTTTATCTAATTTCAAAAGTCGCATTGCATTTGTAATAGCTGTTCTACTTTTTGAAACTCTTACAGCAATTTCTTCTTGTTTTAAATTAAATTCATCCATAAGTTGCTTATATGCCAAGGCTTCTTCTATTGGATTTAGATTTTCTCTCTGAATATTTTCAATCAAGGAAATCTCTAATATTTGTTGTTTTGTATAATCTCTAATAATTACAGGAACTTCTTTTAAACCAGCTTTTTTTGCTGCTCTCCAACGTCTTTCACCTGCTATTATCTTATAATAATTATCTTCTTTTTGAACAAGTAAAGGCTGTAAAACACCAAATTCTTTAATAGAATCAGCAAGTTCATCTAAAGCATCTTCATTAAAAACTTTTCTTGGTTGCTCTCTATTAGGCTCAACCTCAGTTATTTTAACTTTTGTTTCAACATCATGAGCAAGACCTTTAACTTCTTCTTGATAGTTTATGTTTTCGGGAATTAAAGCATCAAGTCCTCGCCCTAATCCTTTTCCTAGACCACTCTTTTTTACTGCCATTCTTCTTCTCCTCTATGTAATACTTCCTCTGCTAATAGCCTATAACTTTCTGCCCCTGCTGATTTACTATCATACAAATTTATTGGTAGTCCATGGCTAGGTGCTTCTGCCAACCTTATATTTCTAGGTATAATTGTTTTATATATATTTTGTTTAAGATTCTTTTTAACATTTTCCACCACTTGCAATGATAAATTTGTCCTTGCATCATACATTGTAAAGACCACACCTTCCATCTCTAAATATGGATTAAGACGTTTTTTTACAAGATTAATCGTATGTATTAACTGTGTTAAACCTTCCAGCGCATAATACTCACACTGAATTGGTACAAGGACAGTGTCTGCTGTTGTCATTGCATTTACTGTTAACATACTTAAGGATGGTGGACAGTCAATAATTATATAATCATAATCATCTCGAATCTTATCAACCTTTTCTTTTATAATATATTCTTTTGATTCAATTCCAATTAATTCAATTTCTGCACCAGACAAGTTAACGTTAGAAGGTAAAAGCGATAAGTTTTCTATAACATTTTCCAACATACATTCTTCTAATTCACATTCACCAATTATCACTTCATAAATTGTGTTTATTAATTGTTCTTTTTTAACTCCAAAGCCACTTGTTGTG
>CAYYVJ010000026.1:0-23524 GCA_964475115.1 uncultured Lachnospiraceae bacterium | reverse complement strand
TAACATATATTGCCTAGGCAACTAAAAATTAAAAAAGTATAAATTACCTTGATTTTATTGCTTTTTTACAAAACAGATGTTAAAATTAAAAATAGATTAAACCTACAAACAATGTAGACAATATAATTCTGTTGTTAAATATTAAAGGCAACGTACAACTTATGCACGTTGCCTTATGCACGTTTTTATCCTCAATGCCCTTATCCGGACAACATAATCCAATCATTAATTTATATAAATAAATATATTCTAAAAAAGAAAGGTAGTGAAGTTTTTGTATGTTCTAATTGAAAAATTAAAAGAGGTAATGATGTCAGTTATACCGATTACAATCATCGTGTTGGTGCTCAATTTTACACTAGTACCTCTAGAAACCCATGTGTTAATTCGATTTATCCTAGGAGCCATATTGATTATATTAGGATTAACCATATTTTTATTTGGTGTAGATATTGGTGTTACTCCTATCGGGACTTTAATGGGTTCTTTCTTTGCAAAAAGTAATAAAATATGGATTGTAGGTATAGGTGGATTACTGCTAGGATTCTTTATCTCTGTGGCGGAACCAGATCTACATATACTTGCCGGTCAAGTGTCTGATGCATCTAGTGGGTTAATCGGAAAAAGCAGTACTATAATGAGTGTTTCAATAGGTGTTGCTGTACTAATGACGATAGGGCTTTTTCGAATAATTTATAGAGTTTCCATACAAAAACTATTAACGGTTTGCTATGGAGCTGTACTACTATTAGCTATTTTTACTCCTACAGAATTTTTAGGGATTGCCTTTGATGCTTCAGGTGCGACTACAGGCGCAATGACGGTTCCTTTCTTTTTAGCTCTTGCTTTTGGTGTATCCTCTATAAAAAAGGGCGGAGTATCTTCGGAGGAAGATAGTTTTGGACTTGTAGGAATTACTTCTATTGGAGCAATATTGGCAGTTATGATAACTAGTATTATTACGAGACCTGGAAAAATCACAGGTGCACTTCCAGTACAAGCATCTGAAACAACATCAATTTTAAGGCCATTTTTAATGAATATTCCAACCTTGGCTGTAGAGATTGCAGTTGCATTATTACCTCTTTTAGTTGTATACTTAGTATTCCAAAAATTCTTTTTCAAACACTCTAAGAAAGCTATTAAAAAAGTTATAAAAGGTCTTATATATACATTTACTGGTTTAGTACTGTTCTTATTAGGAGTTAATTCGGGATTTATGGAAGTCGGAAGACAAATTGGTTATAGATTAGCAAGCTACGACAATAAAGCATATATTGTAATTATAGCGTTCTTTCTTGGTCTGGTTGTAGTTTTAGCAGAACCTGCTGTGTATGTTTTAACACATCAGGTGGAAGAGGTTACAAGTGGATATGTAAAGAGAAAATCTGTATTATTTGCACTTTCTTTGGGAATTGGTATTTCAGTGGCTTTAGCTATCGTTAAAATCGTAGTACCTGAAATTCAATTATGGCATTATCTTTTACCAGCGTATATCATTGCGATTTTAGTATCCTACACTGTGCCAAATCTTTTCGTAGGTATTGCTTTTGATGCTGGCGGCGTAGCCTCAGGCCCTATGACTGCAAGTTTTATCTTGGCGTTTGCTCAAGGTGCAGCTGGAGCCGTACCTACTGCAGATGTTTTAACAGATGGATTTGGAGTGATTGCCATGGTAGCAATGGCACCATTAATCACATTGCAAATATTGGGACTTATCTTTAAAGCAAAATCCCGAAAAGGAGGATTGGAAAATAATGCATAGCCTGACTGATATAAAGGAAAATGAAATCCTTTTTGTAATAGTAAAGTTTGGAGTGGGTAGTAAGATTATAAGGGCAATGAAAAACTATGGACTACAAGCGGGTACTGCTTTTCTAGGAAAAGGGACCATAAAGAATCATTTTCTAGAATTACTTGATTTAAATGACGTTCGTAAGGAGATTATCTTTAGTGTGTCAGAGAAATCAACCATTCAAGAAGCTGCTGTTGCACTTAGTAAAGAATTTGCCTTCCATAAGGCAAATCATGGTATTGCATTTACGATATCGGTATCAAATTTTCTAGGAGCAAGAAATTTTTCTTATGTAGAGAATAAAGAAAGAAGAGGTGTTAATGAAGCTATGTATCGTGCGATTTTTGTGATAGTAGAAAGAGGGCAAGCGGAATTTGTTATAGAAGCTGCTGAAGCTGCAGGTTCTAAAGGAGGTACTATTATAAATGGAAGAGGCTCAGGAATTCATGAGACTCAGAAGGTATTTAATATAGAGATAGAACCAGAAAAAGAAATTGTAATGATTTTAGCAGAAGATGCCCTAACAGATAAAATAGTTGGAAAAGTAAGAGAAGATATTAAGCTTGATGAGCCAGGAAAAGGTATTCTCTTTGTACTAGATGTAAATCAAACATATGGCTTATATTAAAAAAGTATAATAATGTACATCATAAAATGTCGAAAATCACATTTGATTTTCGACATTTTATTATATAATAAGTAGATTAAGAGGAAAAGGAGAACGATTGCTATGACACCGTTTAGGTGGTTTTTATCCTATTTAAAGAAACATAGAAAGTATGTATTTGTAGGATTTATCATTGTTCCAATTGCATCCGCATTAGCAGTTATAAATCCACGTGTTTCAGGCGCTATAATCGATGATGTTATAAAGGGTGGTCAAACACATCTTTTGCCTAAGTTAATATTATTGCTTATAGGAACTACGATATTAAGAGGAGGTATAAGATATATCATGCTAATTAGCATGGAAACAGCATCTCAAGGAACTTTGTTTTCGCTCCGTGATGCAGTATATCGAAGACTTCTCATTCAAGATTTTAATTTTTATAACAAAAACAGAACAGGTGACTTAATGTCTAGGCAAACAGGAGATATGGATGCAGTTCGACACTTTGTATCTCATGTATTGTACTCTTCTTACGAATCTGTTCTTATTTTTGTGTTTGCACTTATTATGATGTTTACCGTTGATGTAAAAATGGCACTCTATATGTTGCTCGTACTGCCTTTTACAGCATTAACTACATATTTTCAGTCGAAACAGATTAAGCCAGCATTTTGGAAAATAAGATCTGCATTTTCCAGTTTGAATGCGTTTGCTCAAGAGAATATTAGTGGTAATCGAGTGGTAAAAGCATTTGCAAAAGAAGATTATGAGATCGAGAAATTTAATAAAGAAAACGATAATTATCGAAACTCTCAACTTGAAGCAGCAGCAGTTTGGACGAGATTCGTTCCTATTTTTGAATTTTTATCATCGGTCTTAGTATTTATACTTATGTTAGTTGGTGGTATCCGAGTTGTAAATGGTGATATGTCTTTAGGTAATATGGTTACTATAAATGGATACTTATGGATGCTTACAGCACCCTTGCGTTCAGCAGGATGGTTAATTAACGATATACAAAGATTCCTAACCTCTATTGAAAAGATTTATTCTACGATAAGTCATGAACCAGATGTTAAAGCCCCTAGTAATCCGGTTGTAAGGACAAAGATTGACGGAAATATCTTATTTGATCATGTGTCTTATAATGCGGATGATGAGGATATTTTACATGATGTAAGTTTTCATGTTAATGCAGGTGAAACGGTTGGTATCATTGGAGCAACAGGAGCTGGAAAATCGACCTTAATGAACCTTCTATGTAGGTTTTATGATACAACATCAGGTGAAGTATATGTAGATGAAGTCAATGTAAAGGATATGGACTTATTTTCCTTAAGAGAAAACATTGGTATGGCTATGCAGGATGTGTTTTTATTTTCTGATACAATAGAGGGAAATATATCCTATGGTAGACCTAATTGTTCTTTTGAAGAAGTAGAATGGGCAGCGAAGGTGGCAAATGCGGATACATTTATTAGAAAGATGCCTGATGGATATGATACTATCGTGGGTGAAAGAGGAATGGGATTATCTGGTGGTCAAAAACAAAGAATATCTTTAGCAAGAGCATTGTTGATGGATCCTAGTATTGTTATATTAGATGATACTACATCAGCAGTAGATATGGAAACAGAAACAAGAATTCAGGAAGCCTTAAATTCTTTGTCTAGTAAAAAAACAGTGTTTATTATTGCACATCGTATCTCCTCTATTAAAGATGCAGATAAAATCATCGTCTTGGATGAAGGCAGGATTGTGGAGCAAGGTAATCATGAGAGCTTACTAGCTAAAAAAGGTTATTATTATACTGTATTTAATCATCAATATGGTGAATTTGATGAGTTTTCTAAAGTACATAAAAGAGGAGGCAGATAAGATGGCAAGAAATAGATATGATATTGATGAATCTTTAGAAACAGAATTTGACGCCTCCCAGCTTCGCCGGCTTTTGGCTTACATAGTACCTTATAAGAAAGAAATGACAACTGCATTATTTGTTATGGTTTTATCGAGTGCCTTATCTATGTTTACGCCTTTATTTTTAAAGACTATCATGGATGAGTACATACCAGAAGGAAATATAAGAGGTATTATACAATTAAGTGTTACCATGCTAAGCTTTACAGTTATTATAGCTTTTGCATTACGAATACGAATTAAATTAATGACAAAAGTAGGGCAAGGAGTTGTACATAAACTAAGAGAAGATTTATTTATTCATTTGCAGGAACTTCCATTTTCTTATTATGATGACAAGCCCCATGGAAAAATACAGGTACGTGTAGTAAATTATGTAAATAATTTAAGTGATTTACTATCCAATGGTATTATTAATACCTTAACCGATTTAATAAGCTTGGTATTTATCATTTTCTTTATGATAAGCTTAAATGTAAAGTTAGCACTTGTATGTATGTGTGGTATTCCTGTTTTAGCACTTATGATATGGACTGTTAAGAAAAAACAAAGAAGGGCTTGGCAAATTGAAAGTAATAAGCAATCTAATTTAAATGCCTATATTGCAGAAAGTTTAAATGGTATTCGTGTTACTCAATCCTTTGTACGTGAAGAGACAAATCGTGGTATCTTTAATAATTTGAGTAATGCTTATCGCAGTGCATGGATGGAGGCAATTAAGTATAATATGATGCTTTCTCCAATTGTAGATAGTATTTCAGTGATTACAACATCCTTTGTATTCGTATTAGGAATAAACTGGATGATAGGAGGAGAAAGCACCATTACGGCAGGTGTACTAATTGCATTTACAGGATATATCGGTCGTTTTTGGACACCAATTACTACGTTGGCAAGTTTTTACAACTCATTATTAACTTCTATTTCTTACTTGGAGAGAATATTTGAAACAATTGAAGAGCCGGTTTTGGTAAAAGATGAACCGAATGCTAGGGAAATGCCTCAAATAAAGGGTGATGTAGAATTTCGAGATGTAGAATTCAGTTATGAAGATGGAATTAAGATATTAAATAAAGTGAATTTTAAAGTAGAAGCTGGAGAATCTTATGCAATCGTTGGACCTACTGGTGCAGGAAAAACAACAATTATCAATCTGCTTAGTCGCTTTTATAATCTAGACTCTGGACAGATTTTAATTGATGGAATTGATATAAATGCTGTGACAATACGTTCGCTTAGAACACAAATGGGAGTTATGTTGCAGGATAGCTTTATTTTCTCAGGAACTATAATGGATAATATTCGTTATGGAAATATGGAAGCAAGGGATGAGGAAGTAGTTAAAGCGGCTAGAACAGTATGTGCTCACGAATTCATTATGGAAATGGAAAATGGCTATGACACTGAAGTAAATGAAAGAGGAAGTCGTTTGTCAGCAGGTCAAAGACAACTTATATCTTTTGCAAGAGCTGTGTTGGCAGATCCTAAGATATTAATCTTAGATGAAGCAACTTCAAGCATTGACACAGAAACCGAAATCTTGTTGCAACAAGGACTTGCAGGACTGCTAAAAGGTAGAACTTCATTTATTATTGCTCATAGATTGTCTACAATCAAAAGTGCAGACTGCATTATGTATATTGATAAAGGTCAAATTGTTGAAAAAGGAACTCATGATGATTTAATGAAACATGAGGGTGAATATCAAAAATTATATATGTCACAATATAGTTTTTTGCTAGATTAAACAAACATACAAAGAGGCTGTTACAGGATTTTCTGTAACAGCCTCTTTTGGCACTCTATTGAGAATATAAAACTAAAAAAACAATATATTTAAAAAGAAGAGAGAATTTTCATGGTGGAAAGAAATTGTGGAAAAATATCATGCTGCTATCTATGTGAGAATTTCAAAAGAAGATGGAAACCAAGAGAGCAATAGTATTGCAAATCAAAAAGAGTTAATAAAAGAATTTCTCAAAACCAAGGAAGATATTTTCCTATATTCTGAAAAAGTAGATGATGGGTATAGTGGAGCAAATTTTCAACGCCCAGGATTTATGGAAATGTTAGAAGAGATAAAAGAAGGAAAAATTAATTGCGTAATCGTAAAAGATTTATCTCGATTTGGGAGAAACTATATTGAAGCAGGAAGGTATATAGAAAAGATTTTCCCTTTTTTAGGTGTTAGATTTATTGCAATTAATGATAATTATGATAGTGAATATAGTAACACTGGAGTATCAGACATATTAATTCCTTTTAAGAACTTAGTTAATGACGCATATTGCAAGGATATATCCATAAAGATTCGTAGCCAATTAAATATAAAACGTAGAAAGGGAGAGTTTATCGGAGCATTTTCTCCCTATGGTTACAAAAAATCAAATAAGAACAAGAATGTCCTTATTATAGATGAGTATCCAGCAGAAGTAGTAAAAGATATTTTCAAATGGAAGATACAAGGATTGAGTTATCAAAAAATAGCAGATAAGTTAAATCTATATGGAATTCTTTCACCAGCGGAGTACAAGAATTATAGAGGGTTCAACTATAAAACTAGCTTTAAAGAAAATCTTAAAGCAAAATGGTCTTCCATGGCAGTATCTCGCATCTTGAAAAATGAAGTTTATATAGGAAACCTGATACAAGGTAAAGAAACAAAACTGAATTATAGAACAAAAAGGAAGAAAAGAATTCCAGAAGATAGTTGGATAAGAGCCATAGGAACACATAAAGCAATTATTTCAGATGAAATTTTCAATTTAACAAAGAAGATAATGAAGATGGATATAAGAAGGAGGAATGAAGACAAAAGTTTCTATTTAGGTCTACTTTTCTGCAATGAATGTAAAGAGACCATGATACATAAAGTTACATTTTATAAGTGCAATCACCACAAAATCAAAGAGGAGCAGCTAAATTCAGCTGTTTTTACTTTGTTCTCTCTTTATTTACAATTGATAGGTTTGCCACAAATGTCTGCAAAAAAGTCCGGGAGAATAGAAATCTATATAAAAGAAAAATGGGAAGAATTACAACACTATGAAAACAGACAAAAAGAGTTGGAGAAAGATTTTATAGGGACCTTAATAAATGAAGAGGAGTACCTTGATTTACAAAATTTTTATGAGAGAAAAGCTATAGATGTCAAAGAATCCTTAAAGGTTTTGAAAGATAATAAGGAGAAGCAGAAGGGGAAGCAAATCAAGTTAGACCGCGGAGTGATTTCTTTTTTTATTGATTCGATCTTAATTTATGAAGACAATCGAATAGAAATTAAATTAGGAGAATAGAATGAAGTTTATAGATGCCATAGGAATTTATTTAAGGGTTTCAAAAGAGGATGAGGAAGAAAAGGTTGAAAGCAATAGCATAAGAAATCAAAGGGAATTGCTCCTTCATTTTATAAAAGAAAAAGAGGAGTTTGTCTCTTGTAAGATTTTAGAATTTACAGATGATGGTTATAGTGGAACAAACTTCAATAGGCCAGGAATACAAGCTCTTCTAAGGGCTATAAAAATAAAAGAAATTCAGTGTATTATTGTAAAAGATTTTTCGAGATTTGGAAGAAATTATATAGAAATAGGAGATTATTTAGAGCAGATATTTCCTTTTTTAGGTATAAGATTTATATCTATAAATGATGGCTTTGATAATATAAAATCAAATGAAATAGGAGCTTTAGATGTAGCATTAAAGAACTTGATTTATGATTTATACAGCAAGGATTTATCTAAAAAAATAACTTCTGCGTTACTGGTAAAGAAAAGGAAAGGAGAATTCTTAGGAAGTTCAGCTCCTTATGGGTATGAAAAGGACAAGGATAAAAAGAATGCACTCGTAATTGATGATAAAGCCGCAAAAATTATTAATAGAATCTTTAAACTTACCTTAGAGGGAGAGAAAAGAACCGAAATAGCAAAAATGCTGAATAAAGAAGGAATAGATACCCCAGGGGAGTATTTGAGAAAAAAAAACAATCATTCTATGTGGCAACATTTCGAAGGAAAACCCATGTGGACTGCACAGACCATAGGAAGAATTTTAAGAAATCCTATCTATATTGGCTCTGTTAGTAATAATAAAAATAAAAGAAAAGAAATAGGAAGTAAGAAAGGAATAAAACTTTCAGAAAAAGATTGGCTTATTAGAGAGGATATACATAAATCAATTGTTACAAGGCATGAATTTGATTTAGCTCAGGAAACTTTTCAGAATCATGGTACTAGAAAAATTAGTAGTGAAAACAAACATCTTTTAAAAGGAATTCTTCGTTGCGGATACTGTAATCATCTTATGGAATTAAAAGAAGACACTTGTTTTTGTGATTATATGAGATTTAGTGAATCAAGTCAATGTGTACAGGCAGTTGTAGAAAAAAATAAGGTTATGGAGGCTATTTCCCTTGTTTTAATGCAATATACTCAATTAATAGTTGGTGAAGAGAAGATGGATATTATTCTTTTAACTAGTAGTTTTGTAAATGAAATAGATAAGAGAAAAAAGATAAATAGGCAAATAAAAAAGTATAAGTTAGCCTATATAGAGTGTTACGAAGATTATAAAAGAGAAAGAATCTCTCTTGAGAAATATAAAAGGAGAAAAAAGGAAATTGATGATGCATTATGCAAGTTAAGGGATGAAGAAGGGGGGGGGCAAGTAGTTAATCAAATAGATTTTCGGGAGAAGGAAGGGAAAAAAAAGAGTGATAAAGAAATGTTGTATGAAGTAATAGCTACTATTTGGGTCTATTCACCAGATAGAATAGAAATTGATTTCTTGACATGAATTAAAATAGATATATAATAGAAAATAATAAAAAGGATGTAAATGGTACTGGAATACATATTACTATAAATGAATAGAATGGAGAATGAGATGGATAAGCTAATAGGTTTTATTGGAAGTGGAAATATGGGTAGTGCTATGATAAAGGGAATTACGCGTTCTGGTCTTGTTCCTGCCGAGAAGATCATTGCATCAGATCCTTTAGAAGAGAATTGTAAAAAGCTTAATGAGCAATATTTAATTCGAACAACAAGTGATAATTTAGAAGTAGCAAGAATAGCAGATATTCTATTTCTGGCTGTGAAACCAAATATTTATAGTAAAATAATTAATGAAATAAAAAAGGAAATAAAAGAAACTTGTATTGTTATTTCCATAGCTGCTGGTCAAAAAATAGAAGCTTTAGAAGGTCTTTTTGAAAAAAACATAAAGCTTGTGAGAGCAATGCCAAACACTCCGTCTTTGATAGGGGAAGGAATGTCTGCACTTTGTTCCAATAATCATATTTCAAAAGAAGAACTAGCTCAAGTGGAAGAGATTTTTTCTAGTTTTGGTCGTGTAGAAATCGTGTCAGAATATATGATGGATGCTGTTACAGCTGTAAGTGGATCTTCTCCAGCTTATGTATTTATGATGATAGAAGCTATGGCAGATGCAGCAGTGCTTGGTGGTCTTCCAAGAAATCAGGCATATACATTTGCGGCAGCGGCAGTATATGGTTCTGCAAAAATGCTTTTAGAGACAGGCATTCATCCAGGACAGCTGAAGGATATGGTATGTTCTCCAGGAGGTACAACCATAGAGGCAGTAGCAGAACTTGAAAAAAAGGGATTTAAGGGTTCAATTATTTCAGCAATGGAAGTGTGTATGGATAAGTCTAAAAATATGGGAGATAATAAATAGTAAAAGAAATAAAAATAATGATTGACAAGAAAGAGAAAAAGTGTATATAATATATTTACAAACCACCCCACAGGGGTATGGTAGAAAACAAAGGAGTGGTAATATGAGTCAAAAGTATAGTGTAACTGGTATGACTTGTTCTGCTTGTTCGGCATCAGTAGAAAAAGCCGTGAGAAAATTAGATGGTATACATGATGTCAATGTAAATCTGCTTACGAATAGTATGACAGTTGACTTTGATGATCTTGTCATAGATAATAATAAAATTGTGGAAGCAGTTTATGATGCTGGTTATGGTGCTTCTGTTTATGTGCACGGTTCTAGCAAAACCAAGGAAGTAGAAAAGGGAAACCCAGTTGAAGATGAGTTGAAAGAAATGAAACACCGTATCATTGTATCATTTGCTTTTTTGATACCACTTATGTATGTAGCTATGGGACATATGATAAATCTTCCAATACCTGCTTGGTTACTTGGACACGAAAATGCAATTACCTTTGCGTTTCTACAGCTATTATTAACGCTTCCTGTAGTATATGTAAATCGTAAATATTATCAAGTGGGATTCAAAACTTTATTCCGTGGCTCGCCTAATATGGATTCTCTTATTGCGTTAGGTTCGGGGGCTGCTTTAGTATATGGAGTCTTTGCAATTTTCAGAATTGGCTACGGTTTAGGTCATAATGACTCCCATATGGTAATGACGTATTTGCATGATTTATATTTTGAATCTGCAGCAACAATTTTGGCATTGATTACCCTTGGAAAATATTTAGAAACGAGATCGAAAGGAAAGACTTCAGAAGCGATTTCAAAACTTATGGATTTAGCACCTAAGACAGCAGCAGTTTTGAGAGATGGAATAGAAATAGAAATTCCTGTAGAAGAAGTTATTATAGATGATATTGTGTTAGTAAGGCCAGGTCAGAGTATTCCTGTAGATGGAATAATCGTGGAAGGAAGTTCTGCAGTAGATCAGGCAGCCTTAACAGGTGAGAGTATTCCTGTTGAAAAACAAGTTGGTGATAAAGTAATTGCAGCAACAATAAATAAAACTGGTTTTTTTAAATTAAAGGCAGAAAAGGTTGGAGATGATACAACGCTTGCTCAAATCATTCAATTGGTTGAGGATGCGAGCTCTTCAAAAGCACCAATTGCTAAACTAGCGGATAAGATTTCTGGAATTTTTGTTCCTGTTGTAATTGTTATAGCAATTATTGCGGTGATTGCATGGTTATTACTTGGATATTCGTTTGAGTTTGCAATTTCCATTGGTATTGCTATTTTAGTTATTTCTTGTCCATGTGCTTTAGGTTTGGCTACACCAGTAGCAATTATGGTTGGAACAGGAAAAGGTGCACAAAATGGCATCTTGATTAAGTCAGCAGAAGCATTAGAAACACTTCATGGGATTAATACAGTAGTTCTTGATAAAACAGGAACTGTTACAGAAGGAAAACCAAGGATAACAGACATTGTAACTGTAAAGGGTGTAACAGAGTCAAAGCTTTTAGAAATAGCAGCATCGATAGAGAAACCATCGGAACATCCATTGGCAGAAGCCATTGTTATAAGAGCAAAAGAAGAGAATTTAAATGTAAAAACAGTAGATAATTTTCAAGCTATTTCAGGTAGAGGCATTATAGCCTTTATAGAAGGTAAGAAATATATTGCCGGAAACGTAACACTAATGAATGAAAATAATATTGAAATAAAGGAATATGAGAATACATCTGATGATTTTGCAGAAAGAGGAAAAACACCTTTATACTTTGCTGATGAAAAGAATTTATTAGGAATCATTGCAGTAGCAGATGTTGTAAAAGCCACTAGCAAAAAGGCAATTGAGCAATTTAAAGCAATGGGTATTGACGTAGTTATGCTTACAGGAGACAATAAGAAGACAGCAGAAGCAATTAGGCAACAGTTAAATATAGATAATGTTGTTGCAGAAGTTTTACCACAAGATAAGGAAAGAGAAGTTAGAGAAATTCAAGAAAGTGGTAAAAAGGTAGCTATGGTAGGAGATGGGATTAATGATGCTCCTGCACTAGCAAGGGCGGATGTAGGAATCGCTATCGGTGCAGGAACAGATGTAGCGATTGAATCGGCAGATATTGTATTAATGAAAAGTGATTTACTTGATGCTGTAACAGCAATACAATTAAGTAAGGCAACGATTAAAAATATTAAAGAAAATTTATTTTGGGCGTTCTTCTACAATACATTAGGTATTCCTCTAGCAGCAGGTTTGTTATTTATTCCATTTGGACTTAAATTAAACCCCATGTTTGGAGCGGCGGCAATGAGCTTAAGTTCAGTGTTTGTAGTGTCCAATGCATTGAGACTAAGATTTTTTAAAGCAAAACATATATAATAAAAGGAGATAAGAAAACTATGAAAAAAATAATCGGAATAAAAGGAATGTCATGTGAACATTGTCAGGCAAAAACTGAAAAAGCGTTAAATGCAATTGATGGAGTAGAAGCAAAAGTTGACCTTAAGAAAAAAATAGCGCTAGTAAATTTAAGTAAAGACATAGACGATCAAGTATTTAAAGATGCTATTCATGCAATTGATTTTGAAGTAGTGTCCATTAAAGAAAAGAAAGGTTTGTTTTCCTAAATAAAAAGGGTGGTAAATCATGAAGTCAGATAAAGCCAAAGCAACAAGATTATTAAAAACAGCAAAAGGTCAAATAGAAGGACTCTTAAAAATGATAGAAGAAGATCGATATTGCATCGATATTTCCAATCAGGTTTTAGCTACTGAGGCAATCTTGCGCAAGGTAAATAGGGAAGTCCTTCATGGACACATAGAACATTGTGTAAAAGAAGCTGTAGAGAATAATGATGCAGAAGAAAAATTAGAAGAAATTCTTCAAATCATGGATAAACTTACAAAATAAGTGCAAAACCCAATTAAATCTGTTATAATATAAAAGTGTCTGCATTGCAGACACTTTTATATTATAAGTTTTGCTTTATGGGGAAGTTGAAAAAATAATGTTAAATATATATGTAAAAAGATTGTGAAACCAGGAGGAAATTAATGATTAAGAAATTGGCGTCATATATAGGAGAGTATAAATGGGCAACTATTTTAACACCTATCTTTGTAATTCTCGAAGTAATTCTTGAAATTTTTATACCATTATTAATGTCTAAAATGATTGATAACGGGTTAGGTAATGGTGATATCGTATATGTTGTTAAAACAGGCGTGGCAATGCTAGTTGCAGCAGGATTTGCCTTGTTTTTTGGTGTAATGTCAGGTGAAATGGCAGCAAAGGCTTCTACTGGATTTGCTAAAAATATAAGAAAAAGAATGTTTTATAATATTCAAGATTTTTCTTTTTCTAATATTGATAAATTTTCCACAGCTAGTCTTTTAACTAGATTAACTACAGATGTGAACAATGTTCAGATGGCATTTCAAATGCTAACTAGAGTGGCAGTAAGAGCACCTATTATGTTACTTTCAGCCTTGTTTATGAGCTTTTACATTAATGGTAGCTTGGCATGGGTATTTTTTGCTGCAATCATATTTCTTGGCAGCATATTATATGTTCTTATTACAAGAGTACATCCATATTTTACAAAGGCATTTAAAAAGTATGATAATTTAAATGCAAGTGTTCAAGAGAATTTAACAGGAATCCGTGTTGTAAAAGCTTATGTAAGAGAAAAATATGAGATTAGTAAATTTAAAAAAGCATCAAAAGATTTATATGATAGTTTTTTAAAAGCAGAAAGAATAATTGTTTTAAATGGTCCAGCTATGCAATTTAGCATGTATAGCTCAATCTTATTATTATCCTGGCTTGGTGCTCAGTTAATTGTATCTGATAAGATGACAACAGGTGAACTTATGAGCTTTTTCACTTATGCAACAAGTATTTTGATGAGCTTAATGATGCTTTCAATGGTTTTCGTTATGATAATTATGGCAAAAACCTCTGCAGAAAGAATTGTAGAAATTTTAGACGAAAGAAGCAACTTGATAAATGGAGAGAATCCTCAATACGAGGTAAAGGATGCTTCTATTGTTTTTGACAATGTAGATTTTAGCTATAATAATGACGAAAGCAATTTGAATTTAGAAAAAATAAATTTTGAAATTAAATCTGGTGAAACCATAGGAATTATTGGTGGTACAGGTAGCGGAAAGTCTTCGTTAGTTCAGCTGATACCAAGGTTATATGATGTTACAAAAGGTACTGTTTTAGTGGGTGGAATTGATGTAAGAAAATATGATATTGATACACTTCGAGACGCAGTTGCTATGGTACTTCAGAAAAATGTCCTATTTTCAGGTACCATTAAAGATAATTTAAGATGGGGAAATAAAGAGGCAACAGATGAAGAGATTAAAGAGGCATGTGATCAGGCGTGCGCAAGTGAATTTATTGAGAAGTTCCCAAATAAATATGACACATATATTGAACAGGGTGGAACGAATGTCTCAGGTGGTCAAAAGCAAAGACTTTGTATTGCAAGAGCTTTATTAAAAAAGCCTAAAATACTGATTTTAGATGATTCTACAAGTGCAGTAGATACAAAAACAGACACTCTTATCCGTAAGGCATTTAAAGAATCTATTCCGAACACAACAAAGATAATCATTGCTCAACGTATTTCATCTGTAGAGAATGCAGATAAAATAATTGTGCTTGATGATGGTAGAATAAATGGAATCGGAACTCACGAGGAATTATTAAAGTCAAATAAAATTTATGCTGAAGTATATGAATCACAAGTAAGGGGGGCAAAATAATGTCAAGAGAAATGGGAAAAAGACAGATGAAAGGGAAGCCCCTAGAAATACTCAAGAAATTAATGGTCTATATTTTTAAAGGCTACAAATTGGAACTGGGAATAGTATTAATCACTTTGAGCATAAGCTCTCTTGCAAATGTTATTGGTACTATGTTTTTGAAAACTCTGGTCGATGATTTTATTGTACCATTATTAAGTCAGGCTAGTCCGGATTTTGGTCCTTTAATGAAAACATTAGGTTACATGGCTATTATTTATTATGCAGGAGTTATATCAGTGTACACATATAGCCGTATGATGGTAAAAGTTACACAGGGCACATTAGATAAAATCAGAAATGATTTGTTTGATCATATGCAGACATTGTCTATTAAGTTCTTTGATACACATGCTCATGGAAATATTATGAGTTTATATACAAATGATACGGATACATTAAGACAGATGATAAGTCAGAGCTTACCACAATTATTTGCGGCATTTGTCACAGTAGTAGGTATTTTTGTATCTATGATTACTTTAAATATACCATTAACTTTAGTTGAAGTTGCAATGGTAGTTCTTATCTTATTTGTGGTAAAAGTAGTAGGTGGAAAAAGTGGAAAATACTTTATGCATCAGCAAAAAGACCTTGGAGATGTAAATGGATACATTGAAGAAATGTTGGAAGGTCAAAAAGTTGTAAAAGTTTTTTCTTATGAAGAAGAATCAAAACTTAAGTTTGACAACTTAAATGATAAACTTTGCGAAAGTGCAAGAGAAGCTAACAAATATGCCAATATACTGATGCCTATTTTAGGTAACTTAGGTTTTACAAATTATGCTTTGATGGCTATATTAGGAACAACTTTAGCTATATATGGCGTGTCAGGGATTACCCTAGGTGGGATTGTAGTCTTTTTACAGTTGGGTCGAAGCCTTAATATGACTATTAATCAAATGTCTAATCAGATTAACTCTATTGTTATGGCACTAGCAGGTGCAGATCGTATTTTTAATTTCTTAGATGAGAAAGCAGAAGAAGATGAAGGACATGTGACCTTGGTAAATGTTACCATTGATGATAATGGTGATATAAAAGAAGCAAAAGAGCGTACTGGAATTTGGGCTTGGAAGTATCCACATGATGACGGAACTGTATCTTATACTAGAATGCTTGGTGATGTTGTATTTGAAGATGTAGATTTTGGTTATGATCCAGAAAAAATCATATTACGCAATATAAATTTGTATGCTAAGCCAGGTGAAAAGATAGCTTTTGTAGGAGCAACAGGTGCAGGAAAAACGACCATTACCAACTTAATTAATCGTTTCTATGATATTCAAAGTGGAAAGATTAGATATGATGGTATTAATATAAGTAAAATCAAAAAAGATGATTTAAGAAGTTCTCTTGGAATCGTATTGCAAGATACTCATTTATTTTCTGGAACGATAGCGGATAATATTAGATATGGTAAGTTAGATGCAACAGATGAGGAAGTAATAGAGGCAGCAAAAATAGCGAATGCAGATTTATTTATTAAACATTTATCAGAAGGATATCAAACGATGATTTCAGGAGATGGCTCTAACCTTTCACAGGGACAAAGGCAGTTGCTGGCAATCGCTAGGGCAGCCATATATAACCCTCCAGTTTTAATTCTAGATGAAGCGACTTCAAGTATTGATACAAGAACAGAGAAGATCGTTCAAGATGGAATGGATAAACTTATGGAAGGAAGAACAGTATTTGTTATTGCACATAGGCTTTCTACAATTAAGAACTCGGATGTAATCATGGTGCTTGAACAAGGAGAAATAATAGAGCGCGGAAATCATGATGAACTGATTGAAAGAAAAGAGAAATATTATCAACTCTATACTGGTGCATTTGAATTGACATGATTTATATAGAGATTTCAACAACTTTTTAAGAATCCTTCATATCATATAGTAACATAAAAAAAGAGGTGCGATATGGATGATTTTAGAGGAGGCAACCAAGAAAATAGAGATAGAGATCGTGGAAGAGATGATGATAGAGGTCGTGGAAGAGACCGTGAAGGCGTTATTAGAGCTCAAAATGCGCTTATCGAAAGCATTTCTACAGATAATAGAGTAGGGTATGTTACGATATCATATGGTGTTCCAACCGATAGGAATTTGATTCGTAGGCAGGTGGTTGTATTAATTGTAGGTAGAGATACTCAAATACAAAATCAATTTGGGCAAAATCTATCTTTAAGGGATCTTCGTGAAGGAATGTATATTGATGCAGTATTCTCATCTGCTATGACAAGAAGTATACCACCTCAAGCAAGAGCGTTTAGAATTACAGTAAGAAATAGAAGAGGCTCTTCAAGTGTAAAAATTGGTATGATAATAAATGTAAATGTCAGGAATCGATTCTTTGTTACAGGAAGCCCAAATAATTTACGAAATCAGATGAGATTTATTATCACAGATAGTACAATTATTGTGGATAGAAGAGGAAATCGAATTAATTTGAGGGATTTAAGGCCTGGTATGATAGTTAGAGTGGAACATGCAGATTTCCAAACGGCAAGTATACCACCTCAAACGACAGCATTTAGAGTACAGGTTTTATAAAAGAAACACCGAGAATATGCGGTTTTACGCAAGAAAGGATACATGGTATATAAAAATATATCATGTATCTTTTTTGGCTTGACGTATGACAAAATTTGTCATATAATTAACGTACTAGAAAAGTATATAATATACCACATAGCGTGGTATAAATCAGGGAGGATTCATTTATGAAAAGATTACTAGGTTTAGCTGTAGCAACAGTTCTTGCGCTTTCAATTACTGCTTGTGGTTCTACATCAGGAGATTTGAAATTTGGTCAGGTACAATATGCAGCACATGGAACAAAGAGTTTTGCAGTAACATCTGTTGTTATGAGTGGAGATAAAATCTCAGTTGCTCATATTGATGAATTTCAAGTAATGGCTAAAGCTTCAACAGTTGGAGTTCCAAACAGCGATCAAGATTTTGGTTTAGCTTTTGCAGATCAAGAAATGCAACTAGTTTCAAAAAGAGTTAATAATGATACATATAGTGCTAACATGAAAGAAAAAGGTGGCTCAACAGTTACTTTAGTTAAAAACTATGAAGCGATAGAAACTTTTGCTGAAGGAAAAACAATCGCTGATTTAGAAGCAGCTATTGATGGAAAATCTGCAACAGAAGTAGTTGATGCAGTTTCTGGTGCTACATTAGTAGACACAACTGGATACCTTCAATCAATTATTGAAGCAGCAAAAGCAGCAAAATAATTAAATAATAAGATGATAATAAAACTTAAGGGACTGTAATTTTACAGTCTCTTTTTTCTGTTAAATTGTATTTGGATATAAAGATAGTATATGATATTATATTACTTACATGAAGACAAGGAGATAGTATGAACACAATATATAATTTTTCAACAAAACCTAAAGTAAACAGTGTGCTAGCGTCTACAACAGCATTTACAGAAGAAAATGGATTCGGATTGGTCGCAGAAACTTCATTCTATCCTTATAGGAAACTTGATCCGAGTAGAGCAAAACAAACAACAGATGGAATCGAAATAATTGAAAATGAAGAAACAGCCTATTGGAAAAATGAAAATGATTATAATTACGGTGGGCTTGTTTTTCGTATAAGCAATCTTAAACCTGGTTCTTACCATATTGAAGTAGTAACAACTTCTCCCAAAGAAATAACAGCAGTATCTATAAATAGTATGAATGCCTATCAAATATTAGATTTGAATATCAACGACTCATTACAAAATGATATAAAAAATGATATAAAAAAAGACATGGCTTATTGGGAAGGTGACGTATGGAATTATGATTACGTGACAGGTGGTGACTTTCTTGAAATTGAAGTAGAACCCTTGTTTGGATATAGAGATAAACCATCTACATTTCAGGCGGTAGTAGGATTAAAAGAGATCACAATTACTAGATTAGAAAACAAAGAGAGTAATAATAGAAAGAAAACAGTTTATCTTTTAGGAGATTCTACGGTTAAGTCTTATACATATGAAGAGGCTATTATGTCTGGCTGGGGACAGATTTTTTCGGAGTTTTTTGATTTGGAAAAAATAAATATTAAAAATTGTGCTATGGGCGGACGCTCTGTAAAAAGTATGTATCAAGAAGGTAGACTTAATAAAATACTAGTCAATGGTAAAGCTGGAGACTACCTTTTTCTCCAATCTGGGCATAATGATGAATCAACGGGTGAAGAAAAAGGTCCGAATGCTAGATTTGGAAGAGGAAACACAGATAAAACATATGAAACATGGATTCGAGAGATCTTCATACCAGCAATTAGAACAATTGGTATGGTACCAATTCTAGTAACACCTATGACACGTATTGATAGTGAAAAGACAAAAGATGAACATATAGAATTCGCTGGCTTTAGTAATTGGGGAGATAAAAGTTTTGATTTTCCTGCTATCATGAAAAAGATAGGAGAAGAAACTCATATACCTGTAATAGACTTACATAAAGAAAGCATTTTATATTTAAATGAATTAGATGGAGAGGCTGCTAATGCAATTTTCCTATCTGTAGAAGCTGGAGAAACACCTGAAAAGAATAACTTAGGTTCCTATGCCAATGGGCATCCAGCTGGTGTTAATGATGGAACACATTTTAAGGAGGCATTGGCAAAGCAATTTGCTAGAATTGTAACCACGGAAATAGCAAGATTGTCTCTGGATATACAAAAATATTTTAAAAAGGAAATTAAAAATGCAATTGCAGAAAAGGATTGGACTAATGTTTTTCCTGAGATTGCAAAGGATATTGAAACAGGTGAAAATGCATATTATAGAGATCAAATAGAAAAATTAATAAAGATTGATGTATTTCAAAAAGATAAAGAAGGCTATTTTTATCCTAAAAAGAGTATAAGTGTTTCTGAATATATAAAAGCATTGTGTAAGGTTTGGAATCTAGATAATGGTTTGTTTTACAATTATGTTGAAGGGGTACTTACTTATGAAGTAAAAGCAGCGATTATACTAGATGGATATACTTATAAATTTGGTAAAAATCCAGATGGTACATGGATAAAGCCCAGCTATATGACAAATCATACTGAAATAGGTTATGAACCACTGATAGCGTGGGAAAAGTTATCTGATAGCAGTTTGGTTAACTGCTTATATTATGAAAAGGTGAAGGAAGCATATCAATTGGGACTAATACGCTCTGAATGCGAAATAGCTCGTGGAAAAATGATAAATGGTAGCTTGTTAGAACCTCAAAAAGCAGTAAGTCGTGAGAAAGCAGCAAAAGGCTTATGGTTTTTAAGAGTATTATCAAAAAATAGTTATGAAGAAAATCATAGAAATTAATGAACAGGAGAGTTACGAATGATGAACATTAGAGCGGCAAATATAAATGATATAAAATCTATTTTAGAAATTATAAAGCAGGCACAGAATTATTTTAATGAAAATGGAATAGATCAATGGCAAAATGATTATCCTAATGAAAAGATAATAAAAGAAGACATTTTAAAGAGTGTTTCTTATGTGATTTTAGAAGATGAAAAAATTATTGCTACCTTTATGTCGGCTATAGAAGAGGATGTTTCTTACAAAGAAATATATGATGGAAATTGGATAAATCAAGATGAGTATGCGGTAATACACCGAATTGCTGTGAATAATAATTATAAAGGAAAAGGAGTAGTCGCATTTGCTGTTAAGTATGTAACTGAGAAGGTCCAAAAAGAAAATATTAAATCAATTCGAATAGATACTCATGAGGATAATCGATCAATGAGAAAGGCATTGGAGAAGAATGGATTTAAGGCTTGTGGAACCATATACCTTTTAGACGGTGCAAAGCGAATTGGATTTGAGAAAAAGTTATCAAACTAGTTATTTATTTAACGCTTGATTTCAGACAATTTAAACGATATGATATAGTTGTACAGAAATAATAAATAGGATGTACTGAATATTTTATTAAAATACTGGAGGAAATCGAATGAAAAAAATAGAAAACAAAGTAGCTATTGTAACTGGTGCAGCAAGTGGAATGGGAAGGGCCATTGCAAAATTGTATGCAGAAGAAGGTGCAAAGGTTGTAGTTTCGGATCTTAATTTAGAAAAAGCACAAGCAGTAGTAGAAGAGATTGAAGCGGATGGTGGAACTGCATTTGCAATTATAGCAAATGTGGTTAAGGAAGAAGATGTACAAAATCTAGTAGATAAGACAGTTGAAAAATATGGAACTTTAGATATCTTAGTCAATAATGCGGGAATTATGGACAACTTTGAACCAGTTGAGGCTGTAACCGATGAGAGATGGGATATTATCATGGATATTAATGCAAAGGGTCCAATGAGGACGATTAGAAAAGCGATTCCTATTTTTAAAGAGAAACAATTTGGTGTTATCGTGAACATTGCTTCTGCAGGTGGTTTACAGGGCTCTAGAGCAGGAGCTACCTATACATCATCTAAACATGCTTTAGTTGGATTGACAAAAAACGTAGGATTTCAATATGCAAACCTGGGTATACGATGTAATGCAATTGCACCTGGGGCAGTAAAAACGAATATAGGTACATCAATCTATGCACCTGATGCATTTGGTATGGAGAGGGCCATGGCTGGAATGAATCTAAGTCCAAGAAGTGGTGAACCTGAGGAGATTGCAAAGGTTGCATTATTCCTTGCTTCAGATGAATCTACTTTTGTAAACGCTACTACTATTACAGTGGATGGTGGTTGGACAGCTTATTAAAAATAAAGATATAAAATATAAAAAATCTGCCTTTAGTCATTAAAAGGCAGATTTTTTTTGTTCGATTTTTTAGTTATTTACTTTAATTTTGTGATAGCAACGCGCCATACTTCGGGACCTTCTTCAAGGTATTCCCATTCAAACTCTCCATCTCTCTCAATTATAAATTGATAATGAAGTGGTTTGGGATCGTGGTCATTTATTAATTCCATTTTTTCGCCTGAGTTTAAGGCTTCAAAGGTGTTAAAAATAGCTGGATGTTTATCTTTTGGCTCATATTTACGGGCATCTACTTGCGATGTGAATTCGATCATAAAAGTTCTCCTCTCTAATGTGCACTAAAATCATCTATTTTTGTACTTTTATTTATATGATAAGTATACAAACGGGAGGTTCAAGATTCTATGATTTGAATCACATTTTGTATTGAAAAATAAAAATATTCTTTTATCTTTTTAACGTTATTCTTAAGATTAAATACTTTTATTGTAATTGGACATTATAGACTATATAATGAATTTGTAAAAGTTGTTAAGTATATTTGAATATAAGACTGGAGAATAATTTTGAAAAAATATAATAGAATAGTATGGGTTTCTGCATTTACAATAAGTTTGTTAACAGCATGTAATATCCAAAAAACTGGAGGTGAAACTACACCTTCACAAATTGACACTACTACGATAAATGAGTTTGAATCATCCATAGAAACTTCAGATAATGAAGCTCTTATGGCTGAATTTTATGTGCTTGCAGGGAAAGAAAATATAGATTTGAAGGCAGTAATCGATTTTATAAAAGAAAATATTTCGAAATTAGACAAAGAGTCTGCGTCTAAAATGATAATCACTTTTGAAGAAGTACAGGCAAATTATCTAACGACATGGTCTGATGAATTTTATACAGAGCAAGTGCAAGAAGATTTTTTAGTTGCAAGTGAAGGATTTACTGTAGACTTAAATAATCCAGAAAATTTAACTCAAGAGAATATTAAAAATCTTCTTATATATTCTAAAGGGTTAGGTTATAGAGTGGAGACAGCAGAAGGAAGCTTTTTCCCAGTGATTGATTATTCTTTTTATGAAGCGTTTATGCCATATGTAACAGAAGATATAAATGGCTATATACTTTTAATGGTAGCTGAATCAAACGAGCCACCTATGAAAGATGCTGGAATTGTAATTTCCTATGACGAGATTATAAGACGTGCTTTATTACAAGAATCTTTTATTAAAGAATATCCTAATTCAGAACGATTAGAAACAGTTCAAGATTTATATAATAAATATGAGTATATTACTTTTTTTGGTTCTCCAAATACTCCATTATTTAACTATGAGACAATGATTATTTCAGAAGAAGCTAAATTAGCATATGAGTTTGCTATTGAAGAAGAAAGCCAAAGTGAGTATTTAATAAAACTGAGTGAGTTTATGAATATTTTAAGTCAAAATAATTTCAAATTAGAAGACGAAGCCGAAGCATATCGAAGTGAACATCTTGTTGATGCTTTTGATAATGAGGACAGCAATAATCCATATTACGTAGCAGGGTTTGATGATCCCCTAGAATTCGAAGAGAGTTTTATAAAATTGCAACATCTAATTAAGGAAGATGATCGTGCTAGTGTTGCACGATACGTCTCCTATCCACTTGATTATTCGAGTAACGGAACGGAGTATTCTGTAGCTAATAAAGAAGAGTTTATAGAGAAATATGATACAATCATAACAGATAAAGTGAAAGCTTCATTTTCAAATCAGAGTATAGAACAGCTTTTTGTAAATTCTTATGGAGTAAGTGTTGGAAATGGTGAAGTTTGGATTTCAATGATAGAAGGAGCAGAAGAAAAATATTCAATTTATCGAGTGAACCAATAGGAAATATTACATAAAGCGATAGATTTACTTGACAAAAGCTAAAATCGTAGTAAAATATATTTTGTATCGTTTGCAGT
>CAYYVJ010000025.1:0-23649 GCA_964475115.1 uncultured Lachnospiraceae bacterium | reverse complement strand
AATAGTGTTATAATAGTGTTTACTAGTAAATATTGGTACACATACAAAAGCAAGGAGATACTAAGATGGATCAACGAAACTTAACATTATTAACTGATCTTTATGAATTGACAATGATGCAAGGCTACTTTAAAAATAATACAAAAGATATTGTAATTTTTGATGCCTTTTATAGAACCAATCCTTCTGGAAGTGGATATGCAATTGTAGCAGGACTGCAACAAATAATTGATTATATTAAAAATCTTAGATTTCACAAAGATGATATTGATTATTTAAGAAATGTAGGAATGTTTGATGAGGATTTCCTAGAGTACCTTACTACTTTTAAATTTTCTGGAGATATCTATGCTATACCTGAAGGAACTGTTGTATTTCCTAGAGAGCCTTTAATTAAAGTAATCGCCCCTGTAATGGAGGGTCAATTAATAGAAACTGCAATTTTAAATCTTCTTAATCACCAAAGTTTAATTGCTACAAAAGCTTCAAGGGTAGTCTACTCTGCACAAGGAGATGGTGTTTTAGAATTTGGTCTTCGACGTGCTCAGGGCCCTGATGCAGGCACTTATGGTGCAAGAGCTGCTGTGATTGGAGGTTGTGTTGGGACTTCTAATGTATTAGCAGGCAAGCTTTTCAATGTACCTATAAGCGGAACTCATGCTCATAGTTGGGTTATGAGTTTTTCCGATGAATATACTGCATTTAAAAAATATGCAGAGCTTTATCCAGATGCCTGTATTCTCTTAGTAGACACATATGACACAATACAATCTGGGGTTCCAAATGCAATTCGAGTATTTAAAGAAATGAAAGAAGCGGGGATTCCACTTACTAAATATGGGATTCGTTTAGATAGTGGTGACATTGCCTATTTATCTAAAAAAGCAAAGAAAATGCTTGTAGCTGCTGGATTTCCCGATGCAATTATTTCAGCTTCTAATGATTTAGATGAATACCTGATTTCTAGTTTAAAAACCCAAGGAGCTACTGTAACCTCATGGGGTGTAGGTACTAACTTGATTACCTCTAAAGATTGCCCTGCCTTTGGTGGTGTTTATAAGCTATCTGCTATGAAAGATCATGAAACAGGAGAATTTATTCCAAAAATTAAGCTATCTGAAAATACCGAAAAGATCACAAACCCAGGGGATAAGACTATCTATCGTGTTTATGAAAAAGAAAGTGGAAAAGTGAAAGCAGATTTAATTGCCTTAGTAGATGAAACATTTTCTACAGATGAACCCTTATTGCTTTTTGATCCAATTGAAACCTGGAAAAAAACTTTATTAAAGCCAAACACTTATACGTTAAAAGAATTATTAGTCCCTGTTTTTAAAAATGGTGAGTGTGTTTATGAGTCTCCAAGTGTTTTAGAAATTCGAGACTATTGCAAAAAAGATTTGGATTCTTTATGGGACGAAACAAGGCGATTAATTAACCCTCATAATGTATACGTAGATTTATCAAAAAAACTATTTGATATGAAGCAAAAGTTGTTAGATTCTTACACAACTCACTAGAATTAAATATATGGAGACAAAATGCCAATTTTAAATATATCAAAGCTTTCACAAGCACAACTAGAAGAAGTCAAAGCATTGGAAGAGTTATGTAAAAAAGAAGAAAATATACAAGGTAGCGTATTCCTTTCTAATGAATTAAATTATGACAAGGAATTACCTTGTTTTTTTCTGCTGTATCATAATAGTCAACTTATTAGTTTTTTATCCCTTTTTCTTCCATCACAATCAGAAGCTGAAGTTTATGCCTATACTCATCCTGACCATCGACAGCTAGGATGCTTTAATAGCTTGTTAGAAGCTACTTGTAAGGTTCTTGTGAGGTTTTCTATACCATCCTTACTATTTGTGTCAGAACCAGATATCAAGTCCGCTCGCGAGACTTTAGAGACCTTAGAAGCAACCTTCCTTTATTCAGAATACTTATTAACTCTAAAATCCCCATTTGAAATCTCATGTGAGAATTCAAAGGACTCCACTGATTTTTTACTTCCTGCTTCCATCAATGATTTAGAAACTCTAGCAGAACTTCATAGCTTGATTTTTAATTATGACTTTATAAGTTCCTTAAGCTTTTTAGAAAACACTTTTCATGCTTCAAACATATTATCTTTTAAATATATGCATGAAGATACTCTCATCGGGCTTTGCCATGTCACAATAGAAGAAAGCTATCTCTCTATTTTTAGTGTAGGTATTTCTCCTGATTTTCAAAGTAAACATCATGGAAAAACAATGATGTTACAGTTACTTCACAGATTAATAGCCTATGATAAACCGATTACATTAGAAGTAAGTAGCGAAAATAAAAAAGCCTTCCATTTGTATGAAAGGCTTGGTTTTGTCATATCTACTCAGTTTGACTACTTTATTGGGGATACCGTAGACATCCTTGATCAACTTGCCTAGCGTCCAAATTCAGAAAGAACTAGGCCTTTATTTCTATCTAAGGTCATACCCACACTCCAGCTATTTACAAATAATAGCAGAGGTCTATCTTTTAAATCCTTGATTTTCTTCATATCTGAAGTTCCCACAAGTTTATCCAGTTCAATATCATCATTTTCTATCCAACGAATATGCTCGTAAGGAAGATTTTCTAAGCGTATTTCTACATTATATTCATGAAGTAAGCGATATTTTAATACATCAAATTGAAGTACACCTACTACACCTACTATAATTTCTTCCATACCTGTATTAAACTCTTGGAAAATTTGTATCGCTCCTTCTTGAGCTATCTGATAAATACCTTTAACAAACTGTTTACGCTTCATTGTATCAATTTGCTTTACCCTTGCAAAATGCTCTGGAGCAAAAGTAGGTATTCCTTCATATTCAAACTTATTCGAAGCCATACACAAAGTATCTCCAATAGCGAAGATTCCTGGATCAAATACTCCAATTACGTCTCCAGCATATGCTTCTTCAATTATTTTTCTCTCTTGTGCCATTATTTGCTGCGGCTGAGAAAGGCGAAGCTTTTTATTTCCCTGTACATGAAACACTTCCATACCTGCATCAAACTTACCAGAACAGATTCTCATGAAAGCAATTCTATCTCTATGTGCCTTGTTCATGTTTGCCTGAATTTTAAATACAAAAGCAGAAAACTCTTCTTCCTCTAATGGATCAATTTTACCTATATTCGCTTTTCTTGGTAAAGGTGAACTGGTCATTTTAAGAAAATGTTGCAAGAAAGATTCTACTCCAAAGTTAGTAAGAGCAGATCCAAAAAAGACTGGAGATAATTTTCCTGTATTGACTAATTCCATGTCAAATTCCACTCCAGCTCCATCTAATAGCTCGATTTCATCTTTCAACTTTTCTAATGCATCTTCTGTAATTAAATGAGTAAGCTGTGGATCATCTATTGAAACTTCCACAATTGCTCCTCCTTTTGTACCCTTTTCTGTATTAGAAAATAGAGAAACTGTATTCGTTCTTCTGTTATATACACCCTTAAAATTCTTTCCAGAACCAATTGGCCAATCAACAGGAAATGTAGCAATACCAAGTTCCTTCTCAATTTCATCAAGAATATCAAAGGTATCATTTGCATCACGATCCATTTTATTAATAAATGTAAAAATTGGTATATTTCTCATAACACAAACTTTAAATAGCTTTCTAGTCTGCGCCTCAACACCTTTAGATGCATCAATTACCATAACTGCAGAATCTGCTGCCATCAATGTTCTATAAGTATCCTCTGAAAAGTCCTGATGCCCTGGTGTATCTAATATGTTAATACAATATCCATCATAATTAAACTGTAGTACAGAAGAGGTTACAGATATACCTCTTTCCTTTTCTATTTCCATCCAGTCAGACACTGCATGTCTAGCAGTTGCCTTTCCTTTTACTGAACCTGCTAAATTAATAGCTCCACCATATAGTAAAAACTTTTCAGTCAATGTTGTTTTACCTGCATCTGGATGAGATATAATGGCAAAGGTTCGTCTTTTCTTTATTTCATTTGTGTAATCTGACACAATGATTCCTCCTAATTCTTTTCGTAAACTAACCTATTCTATAATAGATATATCTTCCTTGTCAAGAAAAGAAAATCTATAATAGAGGAGAGAGAAGCCTTGATACTTGTTCCTTAATTCGTATCAGCAAACTCCGTCTACTATAATCATATCTCGTCACTTCTGTAGATTTACCTATATCAGTCATAAAAGTATTTTCAAGCTCTTTACTCTTTTCAGAATCATATATGACTGCATTAACTTCAAAATTCAAGCAAAAGCTGCGCATATCAAAGTTAGCCGTTCCATAACAACTTACTAGCCCATCTACTATCATACCTTTCGTATGAAGAAATCCGTTGTCATAAGTATAGCATTTAGCACCTGCTTCTAGTAAGTCTCCTATATAAGAATAGGTTGCCCAATATACAAATGGATGATCAGGCATACAAGGAATCATAACTTTTACTTCAATTCCTGACATGGCCACAATCTTTAAACTATCCATAATAGCCTCATCTGGGATAAAATAAGGTGTCTGAATATAAATACTCTTCTTGGCTTTGTTAATTAATCGCAGATAGTTATCCCGAATCTCTTGTGACTTTGAATCCGGTCCACTAGAAACAATTTGAACACCTGTGTTTCCAGGAGCATTTTCAAATTGATAATTAAAAAATTCAGGTCTAGCAAACAAATTTTCCTTTGTAGCGTAATTCCAATCTAAGACAAATCGTACTTGTAATCCTTGGACAGCTGTCCCCTCAATCTTTAAGTGAGTATCTCTCCAATAACCAAACTTTTTACTAAGTCCGATGTACTCTTTCCCAATGTTGAAGCCGCCTAAAAAGCCTATATTTCCATCTACAACTACTATCTTTCTATGATTTCGATAGTTGATTCTAAGATGTAGCCTTCGTAAAAGAGGTGGGAAAAATTCTCCTAGCTGTATCCCTAACTTCCTAACTTCCCTCCACTTTTTAGGGTTTACACTTCTACCACCCATTCCATCGAATAAAATTCTAACCTCTATACCTTCTTCTACCTTTTTAGCCAAGTGCTTAAGAATTCGATCAAATAAAATATCATCCCTTATAATATAATATTGAATATGAATAAAATGCTTGGCTTCATCTATGGCTTCAATGAGTGCATCAAATTTCTCATTACCATCCGTATAAATAGTAACATTATTATCCTCAGTATAGACTGCTGAGTTCGATTCTAAGTTATAAAAAACAAGATCCTCATACTCTTGTAGCAGCTCATCTGAAATCTTAAATTCATTTCTAAAAATTATTTCTTCTTGTTTTCTTATCTGAGAATTTAACTGATCTTCTAATTCCTTGGCTTTAAACATCTTGTTTTTATGCATGTCTTGCCCGATTAATAGATACAAAAAGAAGCCCAAAATAGGAATAAAGTATAATACCAAGAGCCATGTCCATACGGTCTTAGGATCTCTTCTTTGGAAAAAGATAATAACTACTGATAAAATCAGATTAATATAAAATATATTATCTATCATCCACTTTAAGACAAATGTTGTATTATTTAAAAATGCCTCATACATGACGTGTTCCTCCCTGGTAAGAATTCTTTTTTATTATAACACATTATTATATTTGTGAAAACAAACAAAACCTCTTTGCAAGTGCAACAAAAAATGATACAATATGGTTTATGTAATCAATATATGGGAGGTATTTTAATGAATACGGCATTAAATGTTGTTTTAATAATTTTAGCTATAATGGCAATTGTACTTGTTGTATTATATTTTCTTGGAAAAAGAGCAGAAAAGAAGTCTGCTGAGCAAAAAAGTGCTATGGATGCTGCTGCTCAAACCATGTCATTATTTATCATTGATAAGAAACGATTGAAAATCAAGGATGCGAACTTACCTAAGATAGTTGGAGAATCGATACCAAAATATATGAAATGGGCAAAGCTACCCATTGTTAAAGTAAAAGTTGGTTCAAGAGTAATGTCCCTTATTGCTGATGAGAAAATATATTCACAATTAATTCCAAAGCAAGAAGTAAAAGCGGTTGTAAGTGGCATTTACATAACCAGCGCAAAGAGAATACGTGGACCTGTACCTGAAGCAAAAGTTAAAAGGAGCCTTTTAGCAAAAGCGAAATCCCTTATTAAAAAAGATAAATAATTTTATACAGATAATAATAAAAAAGAAACTTTATACAAGTTTCTTTTTTATTTCTCATCTTTAGAATTTATTCGTAATCTAGCATTTTCTCCATATTATCATGAAGATCCTCTAAATAGCTTTTTATATCATCTCGAAGTTCAGGATTTCTAAGTGCAAACTCAATATTCGCCTGAATATAACCTGTTTTAGTACCCACATCATAACGATGCCCTCTAAAATCATAGGCATACATAACCTCATCTTTAGCCAATTTCCTCAACCCGTCTGTCAACTGAATCTCTCCACCTGCTCCTGGCGTCTGAGTCTCTAAGTACTTAAAAATACTAGGTGTTATAATATATCTTCCTAAAATAGCAACATTCGATGGAGCTTTATCGATATCTGGTTTTTCAACCAAATCTTTCACTTTATACACTCTATCTTCTATATGCCTTCCATCCACAATTCCATATTTATTTACAACAGAATGGTCAACTGTCTGCACGCCTAAAACTGTGGTTTGATATTCATTAAAGACATCAATCATCTGTCCTAGACAAGGCTGCCTTGATACCACAATATCATCTCCTAAGAGTACTGCAAAAGGTTCTTCTCCAATAAAATGTTTTGCTGCTAGAATCGCATGCCCAAGCCCTTTCGGTTCCTTTTGTCGAATATAATGTATATTTGCCATCTCTGAAATAGCTTTTACATTTTCTAGCATCTCCATCTTATTATGTTTTTCCAATTCCAATTCAAGCTCAATGGAACGATCAAAATGATCCTCTATGGAACGTTTATTACGCCCTGTAACAATAATAATATCTTGGATGCCAGCTTTTACAGCCTCTTCAATAATATATTGTATCGTAGGCTTATCTACAATTGCTAGCATTTCTTTGGGTTGCGCTTTTGTGGCTGGCAAGAATCTAGTACCTAATCCTGCGGCAGGTATAATGGCCTTCCTAACTTTCATTTTTTCACTCCTTATTGTAGTTTAATATTTGCTTTATCCTTAGCTGTGATTGTAATTTGAATTTTACAATCAGCAACAAAATCGTAATTAATATCAAGAGAGTAATCTATGTCGAGTTGTATTTTATCTTCCGTCTCATTTACCTTGATTTTATTGGTATTAATTCCTATCAATATATTTCCAAAAGGTGTGTCATAATAAGTCAAGTTCTTCTTGTGTACTTCAAATGACATGTGTACATTAGTTACTCCATTTTTAATAATATCTACGGTATCACCTGAAAACTTTATTGTATTCTTGGTTATCCCACTAAATCCTTCCATTACTTCATCGTAGATAACATAGTGCTTTTCATTCTTTAAATAATAGTTCCCCACTGTAATCATTTCTACAGCATCCTCAGAATCACTGGAAAATTGTAATCCAGAAATTGAAATCAGAACTTCTTTGGTCATCGTTACTCCATTCTAATATTCCTCAATATTTATTTGCGTAATCTTTTCTATGTCATATGATAATATATTACTAGCAAACTGCTTAAATCGATCCGCTGCATCACTGACAAAAAATTGATGCTTTTCATTTATATTTCTATGATTAAAAGGGTTTTTAATATTTTCTTCTATAAGTAACTCTTTTAATTCTCTAGCTGTTTCATAAGCTGGATTAACCAAGGTAACTCCATCTCCCATTACATTCTGAATGGTCTCCCTTATGAGCGGATAATGGGTGCAACCTAAAATTAAGGTATCGATATTTTCTGACTTTAATTCAAATAAATACCTAGAAGCAATTTCCTTTGTTATAGGATCATCCAAAAAGAAACCTTCTTCTACCAAAGGCACAAATAAAGGGCAGGCCTTTCCTATCACCTTTATATTTGAATTTAACTCTTCAATAAAATGCGAGTATATTTTACTTCCGATGGTACCTTCGGTTCCAATAATTCCTATTTTCCCATTCTTAGAAGTGCCTGCTGCCACGAGAGCTCCTGGTTGAACTACGCCTAGAATAGGGATGTCTAGCTCACTTTTTATTTCATCTAAAGCAAAGGCACTGGCAGTGTTGCATGCTATTACAATTGCCTTCACCTCTTTTGTCTTTAAAAAGCGAATAATTTGCTTTGAATACTTTATAATTGTATCCTTTGATTTGCTGCCATAAGGGACTCTTGCTGTATCGCCAAAATAAATAATATTTTCATCTGGCAACTGGGTCATTATTTCTTTTGTTACAGTTAAGCCGCCTACACCAGAATCAAATACTCCAATTGGAGCATCTTTCCTCTGCATAGCCAATCCCCCTTTATTCAACGGTTCTAGCAAAAGCACTCTGAATCAATTTTTCTATAAGCTGTGGCTTGCCAATACCTTTCGTTTCCCATAACATCGGATACATACTTATTTCAGTAAATCCAGGCAAGGTGTTAATTTCATTAAATACAACTTGATTTGTATCTTTTGTTAAGAAAAAGTCTACTCTAGAAAGCCCGTAGCAATCAAGTGCCTTAAAAATATCGATAGAAGCTTTTTTTATTTCTGCCTCTACTCCAGCAGGAAGCTCTGGTGAGACTACCGTTTTTGATGCTGCATTATTATATTTTGCATCATAGTCATAAAACTCAGAGGCTGCTAGTATTTCTCCAACTCCTGATGAACGACAATCTTCTCCGCCTAAAACAGCGCATTCTAGTTCTCTACCTACAATCGTTTCCTCTACAAGAATTTTTCTATCATGCTTTATCGCTTCATTCAAGCCATTTATTAATTCATCTACGTTATTTGCCTTGCTTACACCTCTAGAAGAACCTGCATTCGATGGTTTTATAAACACTGGATAAGATAAAACATTTTCCACCTTTTTCACAGATGCACTCATATCTTTTAGTTCAGATTTTAAGATGCTCACATACTTAGCCTGTTTAATTCCTAATTTATCTACAATAACCTTCGTATATAGTTTATCCATAGCTAGACTAGACGCCAATACGCCACATCCCACGTATGGAATCTTTGCTAGCTCTAATACTCCTTGAATGGTCCCATCCTCGCCATACAGACCGTGTAGGGCTGGAAAAACAACATCCACCCTTTGGATACTTATGTTCTCTCCATTTATAAAATAGACTCCTTTATCAACGGCGTCTGGTGAAATAATAGCCTTTTCAATTCCACTTCTCCATTCGCCAGATCTAATATCTTCTATAGAATTTACATGAAGCCATTTTCCTTCTTTTGTTATTCCAATTAAAATTACCTTATATAAATCTTTGTCAATATTTCCCGCAATCGTCATCGCAGAATTACAAGATACTTCATGCTCTGAAGATTGTCCGCCAAATAACACAGCTACTGTCTTTTTCATGCTGCCATCCTTTCACCTCTATTTTTTTCTATAAAGGTTCTATCTATTTTTTATCTGTTATTTTCTTAGTCTATGTTACAATTTTTCATCTTATTAATTTTACTCTGAAAAGGTAAATTATTCAACCTCTTTCTAATACACTACTTTTTCTATAGAATGAATAAACTAAAAAATAATGACCAAACTTAAATCATATAGAAACATATTTTATTACATAAGGAGCTGAAATTATGTCAAAGAAAATCAAAGTTTTTTTATTTTCATTTTTATTTATACTTGTAAGTATTTTAATCTATCAAGGTAAGCTCTATAGTAGCGCTCAAATTCAAGAAGGTATATCTGATAAAATCATACGTTTTCATGTGATTGGGTCTAGTGATAGAGATGAGGATCAAGCATTAAAATTAACCATTAAAAACCATGTGTTGGATTATATGAAAGAACCACTTAGCAAATCAGAAAGTTTAGAAGATACAAAAAGAATACTGAAAGAACAAGATTCTAATATTATAAAGCTAGTAAAAGAAGTGATCTCAAAAAATATATCTCCTTCCTCAAACGACTCCATTCCTACCGTTACTACTGCTATCGAAGAAGTTTATTTTCCTATTAAAAGTTATGGTGACCTTACTCTTCCCGCTGGAAAATACACAGCTTTCCGTATTATTTTAGGAGAAGGTAAGGGTTCTAATTGGTGGTGTGTTCTTTATCCACCGCTTTGTTTTATTGACGCTACACATGGTGTCGTTCCAGACTCCTCTAGGGAAGACTTTAAAAACCTTCTTACCCAAGAGGAATATGAAGCAATACTATCAGAGGATATTTCACCTGATAAAATAAAAATCGAATTTAAAATCCTAAAATTCTTGAATCCTTAATGTAACAGTATCTTATTTTTTAATGCTCTTTGAAACGGTAGTTTCTTGATTATCAATATGTTTCCTAATTGCATCTTTAGCTGCTGTTGTATTTCGATTCTTTAAAGCATGAATGATTTCTTTATGCTCTTCTAAAAGAGTGATACGCTTTTCTTCATCTTTAATATATTCCACACGATAACGATACATTTGTTCACGCAAGTTATAAAGCATTTGAACTAACTTTTCGTTATCTGTGGCGGAATAGATTGCATCATGAAAATCCACATCCATCTCTGCTATATCTGTTAAATCTCCGGTTAAAATAATATTCTCAAAATTCACTAAATGCTGTTCTAAATATTCTATGTTTTCTTCCGTAACCTTTTGACATGCAAGTTCTACAGCCAATTCCTCCAAAGCTTTACGTACTTCTAGTACATCTTTCATGCTCTTTTCTGTAATTCCAGCTACTTCAGCCCCTTTTCTAGGAACCATAATTACTAGGCCTTCTAATTCTAGTTTTCGAATCGCTTCTCTAACAGGAGTACGACTTACACCCAAACGTTCTGCCAACTGAATTTCCATTAGTCTTTCTCCTGGTCCCAGTTCTCCTTTTAAAATCGCTTGTCTCAATGTATTAAATACTACATCTCTTAAAGGTAAATATTCATTTACTGCTACCTTCAAATTATATTTCATGTATCTTACCTCCTAGTATTGTATAAAGTTGTTATATAAAGTTGTCTTACTAATTTCTTCTTTTTTAATAGTTCAAAAGCTTTTCTTGCAACTTTTTCATCATCATATAGACCAAACACAGTAGGCCCACTTCCACTCATTAGAGCATTTAATGCATTATGCTCAAGCATAAAGTCTTTTAACTCTTTTATTATCGGGTAATCAGGAATCGTTACAGTCTCTAATACATTTTCTAACCGACTAGCAACCCCATATAAATCATTTTCTTTGATTGCTTCCACCATTCCATCAATGTCAGGATGGCTCTTTAGTTCATTTGCATTTAGCTTACCATATACTGCCTTTGTTGACACACTCAAATCAGGTTTTGCAATAATTATGCTACAAGCTGGCAATGGAGGAAGTGGAGTTAACTTTTCTCCGATTCCCTCCGCTATGACGGTACCTCTTAGCAGACAGTAGGGTACATCTGCACCAAGTTTAACTCCTCTTTTCATTAATTCATCTATTGATAAGCCCAAATGAAACATTCGGTTCATACCATATAAAACTGCTGCTGCATCACTGCTTCCTCCACCCATACCAGCGGCCACTGGTATATATTTTTTTAAATCGATGGCTACTCCCTGTGTAATCTTAAATTCATCTATCAAAAGTTTAGCAGATTTATATACAAGATTATCTTCATTTGTAGGAAGATAATATAAGTTTGTCTTAATTTTTATATCAGGATTTTTTGTTTTTCTTATTTCAATTCGGTCAAAAACATTGACTGTTTGCATAATCATGCGAACTTCGTGATATCCATCTTCTCGTTTTCTAACTACATCTAAACCCAAATTTATCTTTCCATAAGCCTTTAGTTTAATGAAGTTCATTTGCATCTCCTCGTGTATTATGTATACATTTGTTTCTATTTTATTATTATACCCTATTTTCCCTTAAATTCAATATCTTATTTTAAAAAGCAGTTATTATTTTCTACTTTTTGCCGAAATATAATATGTAGCTAATAATATTTAGAATACCAAGGAGGGTATCAATATGAAGATAAATGGACTTACAAATAGCGTAACTACAACATCTCAAAAAGCAAAAGAAGCAAAAGCTGCTAATTCAAAAGTAGAACTTAAAGAAAAAAATGCAGAAGAAAATAAAGGTGTAATTTATGAATCCTCTAAAAAAACATCTAAGGTTGCAGATCCTGATTTAGTTGCCAAATTAAAAGCAGATGCAGAACAACGTACTGCTCAGTTTAAACAATTAGTTGAAAAAATGCTTTTAGAGCAAGGAAAAGCTTTTTCAAAAAGTGAAGATTTGTGGAGCATTCTTGCAAAAGGAGACTTTACTGTAGATAAAGAAACAGCAGATGCTGCGGCCGCAGAAATTGCAGAAGATGGTTATTGGGGAGTAGAAGAAACTTCTAATCGAATTCTTTCTTTTGCTGAAGCATTAACTGGTGGAGACCCTAAACAAATGGAAAAGATGAAAGAAGCTTTTACAAAAGGATTTAAACAAGCTACTAAAGCCTGGGGGCAGGAGCTACCAGACATATCAAGCCGTACTTATGATGCAGTTATGGAAAAATTTAATAACTATGGTAAAGAAAGCGTAGTAGAAGAATAAAGAGTTTTGCTTGCAAAATTGGAATAGATTCCATTTATTTTGAATAAACTGTGTAATAGAAATGATTCTGCCCACAGACTGTGGGTTGAACACAGGAGGGTTTATTTAAAATGGAATTGATTAAAAAAAATGTGCATATGACCCGAAGCAAGGGCAAATCGGTAACACAGCTTACTTTAGATGATGATTTTAATGTCCCAGACATAAAAGAAGATATTGATTACATGATGAAGGATAAGGGAGAAATACTCATTGAATATGTAAAGCCAATGGAAGGAAAAGCCCTTGTTAAAGGTCATTTGGATTTTAATATCTTATATGCAAGTGGTGAAAAAGATCATTCTATTCATTGCATAAGAGAAAAACTACCCTTTGAAGAAATCATAAATATGGATGGTCTCTCAGAAGATGACGCTATTTCTGTTCACTGGGAAATAGAAGACTTAACTACGGGAATTATTAACTCAAGAAAATACAATGTAAAAGCTATTGTTACAATCGTAACAGATGTAGAATATCTATATGATGAAATGCTTCCCATTGATATAGCAGGTGATGATACCATTCAGTATATGAAATGTCCTATGGACATTTCACCGATTGCAATACATAAAAAAGATATACATCGCATAAAGGATGAAATAGAGATTTCTGGCAACAAGCAAAACATATCCGAACTTCTTTGGAGTGATGCTCAGTTGCGCTCTATTGAAACCAGACCATTAGAAGATAAAATTCAGCTTAGAGGCGAAATTTATCTTTTTGTTTTATATCTAGGTGAGGATGAAAATAGTTCCATCCAATGGTATGAGAACACAATACCATTTAACAGTCTTCTCGAGTGCAATGGTGCAAAAGAAGACATGGTTCCTAATATTACCTGTCGCTTATCTGGCAAAGATCCAGAAGCAAGACCTGATTATGATGGCGAAATGAGAGTTATTGGAATTGATTATGTACTAGAAATGGATGTTAAACTCTATGAAGAAGAGCAGATAGAGGTAATCAGTGATATCTATTCTGCTAGCATGGATTTAGAATCTGTTACAAAAGATATGAATTATGAAAGCTTAGTAATGAAAAACATTTCAAAATGTCGTGCTAATGACAAGTTAAAAATCTCAGGAAATCAACCTAAAATTTTGCAAATATGTCATAGTGGTGGCGTCGTAAAAGTTGATGATGTTCAAATAGCACCCGATGGACTTCAGATTGACGGTGTCGTTTATGTTTCTCTTTTATATGTTACTCTTGATGATAAACAACCAATGCATTCTATTGAGGGTATCTTACCTTTTACACACAAAATCCAAGTAGCCGATATTGATGCAAATTGCACTTACCAACTACAAAATTCTCTAGAGCAGTTAAACGCAGTCATGTTAAATGGAGAAGAAATAGAATTAAAGGCTGTCATTTTATTAGATGCACTTGTGTTAAGAGCTAAAAAAGAAGCTGTTTTAGTTGACATAAAATCCAAACCTTATGATATGAAGAAGATTCAATCTATGCCTGGAATTGTAGGATATATAGTTAAGCCAGATGATTCTTTGTGGAAAATTGCAAAAAATTATTATACTACTGTGGATAGTATTAAATCTCTTAATGATTTAGTTGACGAACGGATTAAACCTGGTGACAAATTGGTATTAATGAAAAAGGTAGAAGAAATTGATTTTAATTATAATAAAACGGAGGCCCTATGAGAAAACTTTTAGTTTACCTGAGCTTTTTCTTTATCTTTTCCTTATTTCTTACTAGCTGCCAAATAGTGAACCAAAATGATGAAAAGGTAGCTGATATAGAATTTACTGTAGTAGAAGAAAGAGAGATTCCTGAGGGATTAAAGGTTAAAATAGATGAAAAAAAACAGACTGCATTTAAAATTACATATAAGGATGACGACGATTTATACATTGCTGTAGGATATGGAGAACGTCCTACAGGAGGATATAGTATTGCTGTTAACGACCTGTATTTAGGAAAAAATGCAATTCACATTACTACAAATCTAATTGGTCCTTCAAAAGATGAGACCGTTACACAAGTGTTGACTTATCCCTACATTGTAGTAAAAACAGCTTTTAGAGAAGAAGCAGTTGTATTTCACTAACCTTATATCTCTGCAGAACCCACACAAAAAATGCTATCGCGATTTTATTCGCGATAGCATTTTTTGTGTTTCCATCATGGATTTTATTATATACTCTCTATCAAAGCATCAAGGCTTTTCCCTAATGATGCAGATAATTCATCTGCATTTTCCATGGAATTACCTTTCACACCAAAATAAAGTTTTATCTTTGGTTCCGTTCCTGAAGGTCTAACACATACCCATGCATCACCCTCCAAATCATAATATAACACATTAGAACTTGGTAGCCCGGTTGGCTTAACCTGACCTGTTTTCATATCCTTAATAGTATCTTTTTGATAATCTCTTGCAGAAACCACTGCATGTTCACCAATTTTTACCGGAGGATTCTCTCTAAGTCCACTTAATATTTTTTGAATTTTGCTAAGACCTTCAATGCCTTGTAATGTAATCGCTTTAACATCATCTTTATAATATCCATATCTTTCATACATTTCTAGCATAGCATCCCAAAGAGTTTTTCCTTGTGTCTTATAGTAAGCTGCTGCTTCACATAAGGCCATACTAGCTACAATGGCATCTTTATCTCTTGCATGAGTTCCAATCAAGCAGCCATAACTTTCTTCAAATCCAAATAAATAAGTACCCGTTTGATTCATTTCAAAGTCTAAAATCTGCTGTCCAATATATTTGAAACCAGTTAGTACCTCGATTAGTCTTATATCATAATATTTAGCAATCGCATCTGCCATGTTAGTAGTTACTATCGTTTTAATTAAAGCACCATCTTTTGGAAGTCCATAAGCAGCTTTTCTCTGGCTGATTTCATAATCTGCCAACAAACAACCTGACATATTTCCCGTTAGTGCAATATAGTTTCCTGACTTTGAGTCTTTTACATACACTCCTAAACGGTCTGCATCTGGGTCGGTTGCCAATACCAAGTCTGCATCTTTTTCTTTTGCTAGTTTAAGTGCAAGAACGAAAGCTTCTTCAGCCTCTGGATTTGGGTGGCTTACGGTAGGGAAGTTTCCATCAGGTTTTTCTTGTTCCGCTACTATATACACATTCTCAAATCCCAATTCTTTTAATATTCTTCTAACAGGAATATTACCTGTACCATGAAGAGCTGTATATACGATTTTTATATCTTTCTGAATCTTTTTTATACTATCTAATTGATATACTTGTTTTTTGAGTGCCTCAATATAATTATCATCTATTTCTTTTCCAATTATATGATATAGACCCAATTCCTTAGCTTTTTCTAAATTCATAATTTTAACAGTGCTATAATCTGACACCGCTTTTACTTCTGTCATTATCCCACTATCATGAGGTGGGGTTATCTGTGCGCCATCTTCCCAATATACTTTGTATCCATTATATTCTGGTGGATTATGGCTAGCCGTAATATTGATTCCTGCAATACAATTTAATTCTCTTACCGCAAAAGATAACTCTGGGGTAGGGCGAAGACTCTCAAATACATATGCCTTTATTCCATTTCCTGCCAGACATAATGCGGCTTCTTCCGCAAATTCTGGTGACATTCTTCTAGAATCATAGGCAATTGCTACGCCTCTGTCAGATGAAGCAAGTTTTATTATGTAATTTGCTAATCCTTGCGTTGCCTTTCTTATGGTATACATATTCATACGATTGGTACCAGCGCCTACGATTCCTCTTAGACCGGCAGTTCCAAAATCTAAATCCGCATAAAACCTTTCCTTTATCTCATTTTCATCTTCTTTAATATTAAGTAACTCTTTCTTTGTATCCTCATCAAAATAAGGATCCTCCAACCATTTTTTATAAGTCTCTTTGTAATCCATCTTATCCCTCCTTGATTTTATCCATAATATAGAATTAGTCTTTCTTTTCCAATGTCATTCCAGGAAAATTAAGTTGTACATCTTCATCACCTTCTGGAATATTTACCGAATATGTTTTTGTTTCATAACCAGCTTTTTTTAATATCACACTATGAGTTCCATTTTCTTTTGCAAAACTCACAGGAATAACTCCTTTATAAACCCCATCAAAATAAGCTTCTGCTCCTCTTGGTTCCTCTAGATTTATCTTGCTAAATACATTGGGAATCTCCGGCATAGTCATTGTCTCTACTTCTGACTTATTGTTTGTTTCTATTTCCACACTTTCAATTTCTGTGATATTTGTCTCTGTAGTACTTGTCTCAGTCTTCTGACCATTTTCACTTGCCAAATGAATACTTCTTCTTGAAAAGGTTTCATTCACAACCAAATCACCTGAAAAATTTACATACCCATCTGCTTTTACCATCATTTTATATACTCCAAATGGTAGTTCAACCAATTCATCAAATTCATAGATTTTTCCGCTAATATTTAAGGTGGCATCCACTGGTTCTATGATAAAACTAATGCTCCCCATTAAAACAGCCTCACCCTTTAAGTCTCCTATATCGATACTGGTTTCTTGGTCTCTTTTAACAACTACCCTCTTCGTTCCACCTATTCCATTTTTAGTAACCTGGAGATTATAGCTACCTTCTGTGGCTACAATTAGCATGTCCTCTTTAATGGGTAGGGCAATCTCATTTCCTAGGGAGACAATTCCATCTATAAAAAAGTCTTCATTATCCAGACTGATATATCCATGCCCTTTTGAAATAATAATAGAATGGATATAGCCATTGTATCCTTTTACAATCAATTCATCTTTATCATTTAATTCAATTAACTCTATTAATTTATCTTCAGAAATTATAACAAGATTTGGATTGTAACGAAAGGTTTCGCTGCCAATCTTCATACTTTTATTGTCTCTATCTAGTATTAAATTGGATACCCTTCGATTTTCCCATGCATCTCCAGATATAAAAAGCTTGTCCAATTTGTTGCTCTTATTAACATAGTATGCTTCTACAATTTCCCCTAATTCGATTTGAGACATCGATATGACTTGATCGTATTTGTCCCTCACGTCAGTACCGCCACTATAGAAAAAAGTTTCTTCACCATTTGTATTAATGTCAAGAACGGTTATCGTTTTTTCTTCTTGGTTCAAATCAACTACAACTCCAAAATGGAGAGGATGACTATTTCCTACTTTTGTGGTTTCATCCACAGAAGTAGTGCTTTCAATTTTTGTTATATTTCTTCCGTCACGAAAAGTAGATGTTTCACTCGTCCCACATCCAGTAACCGCTACCATTATGAAAAACATAATTCCCCAAACGATTTTCTTTGTCATATCTCTCACAGTTTCACCCCTCTTTTGTACCTTTTCTTTATCTCATGAATCAAAGATTTTGATCAATATTCGCAGAAATACTCTTGCAAGCAAGTATTTCTGCTTCTTTATTTTATCACATTCAAAATACTTCTTCTATAAATTTCTCTCTTAATCTATTTTGAGATATTAATGTTCTTAGCTTATCAATGTTTTTTTGAGGAATCCATGCTTTATTTCCGTTATAATAATAGTTTACAATCTTCCAAAACTTTTCAGGATAAAGAAAGAGAATATGTAAAATTTCTAATTCCTCTTTGCTTATCGGTTTTATTTTAGAATATTCTTCTATCATACTACTTCCAAGATTGAGATCCCAATTATTCTTTTCTAAAATTTTTCTCATGAAAAGATAGAGATCCATAAGCTGAATATTAATAGACATTTTATCAAAGTTTGTAATTGCTATATTACGGTTAAAGAAGATTATATTATGTTGATTATAGTTCCCGTGACACAATGAAACCTGGTCAAACGCTTCATCCATTAATTTTTTATAATTGGATTTTCTAAGCAGCTCTAGTGCTTTTTCACCTTGATTATAAAATAAGTTATAATTATTTATAACGTAGAGCTCAAACTCCGATTTTTTTCTTTTATTACGCACATAAGCTCTCGCACGCTTTAATTCTCTATGATGCTTCGCAAGCTCTTCTTCAAGAAAAGTGGCCCTATATGCACTTGTATCTTCCGTATCTTTAAAAGGTATCTTTTTTAACAGTAAATGAAGATTTGACAAGGTTCTTACACTAGTCAAAATATCACTTATATTTCTTACTTCACATTCTTTACCCTCAAACCAATTCTTTAAAACATACCTAGTCCCATCCGTATCAATGGATATAAGTTTATTATTTTTGTTCCTCACAAATCCATCCACAAATCCACCATTTTCATTTATATGATTCAATACTTCGTCCTCAAAAGCTAATCTTTGAACAGACCCAGTATATACCTTCAATAATTTATTTCCAGTATTTGTCTCACACAGAACGGCGTCCCTCCCCCTGCCGACTCTGATTACTTTTAAATCATATTGATCTAGCACACTAATACTTTTCTCTCCCACGGCTGCCCCTCCAAGATAAAATTAATCCCACGAAACTTAGGATTTCCACTTCTATCTTATGAGAAAATAATATAGAGTATGCTAGTTCTTTCCTTGTCCATCCAAGGTTTTAATATTTTTAAGACTTTTTAGCAAATATTCTTTTGTATTCGCTCTAGGATCTATAAAAACCATTTCTAATAATTTATTTAAATACTTTCCTATTTCTTTTCCAGGAGCAATCCCAACAGAGATTAAATCTTCTCCATCTACTGCTAAGTCTTTTAGAGACAAACAATCTCCATTTTGTAAAATTTCCTGGTATGCATTTTTTACTTTTTGATGTTCTTCTAAAAGCCTTTCACATTCCAAGTCGTCTTTTGTTTTAATATCTGCTTCTTTTACATGAAGAAGCAAAGGAAAAATATCTTCCCCTACTTGATATACTGATTTTCTGAGACTTTCTTTGTTTTCACTTAAGAAAATAAAAAACCATCTAACGAGGCGTTCTACATAATCTGTGGTTTTATTATCAAACCTTAAATCTTTTAAGAGTTTTTTAGTCTCACCTTCTGTATCATGCAAAAATACTGCCCATCGTAAAATAGGATCCGCTTCCACTTGTTTTAGCATGGCTATGCTGTGTTCTAATACAGTCCTTTTACCATTCGTTGTTTTATCAGGAATTTTTCCCATTCTATTTATTTGAGGTAAAATAGGGTCTATCATTCCTGTTTCAAAGACCTCACGAATATGTTCAGGGTGCTTTGATGTCAATAATTTTGTTAATTCTATCTGGATTCGTTCTTTACTAATATGAATCAAATTAGGAGCAAGTTCTACAACCGCTTCCCTTGTTTGCTCCTCGATCTGGAAATCTAATTGAGCAGAGAAACGAATCGCACGAAGCATACGCAGAGCATCTTCCATAAAACGCTCTTTCGCATCCCCTACACAGCGAATTATCTTCTTTTCTAAATCTACTATCCCATTGAATTCATCTACAAGTCCTGTTTCATAATTATAGGCCATTGCATTTATAGTAAAATCTCGTCGCTTTAAGTCTTCTATTAAATCAGAGGTAAAGACAACAGACTTTGGATGTCTATTGTCTTCATATTCTCCGTCAATTCGAAAGGTTGTTACTTCGAAACTTTCCTTTTCTAACAATACCGTTACCGTACCATGTAAAATCCCTGTATCTACAGTTCTAGAAAAATTTTCTTTTATTTGACTTGGGGATGCAGAGGTAGTAATATCCCAATCTTTAGGTTCTTTACCTAAAATCGAGTCACGAATACAACCTCCTACTGCATAGGCTTCATAACCTTGTTTTATTAATTGCTCAATAATATATTCCACCTTTTCAGGCATCCTTATTTGCTTCATACTTTTAACCACCAATTTTTAATATGCTTTTCCCCAGTATACCATAGTTTTTGAAGGCTTTCCACAACACACACATTCATCTGAAATATGCTCTTGTTCAAAAGGCATACAACGTGCAGTTGCTGTGGTATCTTCTTTAATCTTTAATTCACAAGCCTCTTCACCACACCACATAGCCTTAATAAATCCTGGTTTATTTGCCACTGCATCTTTAAATTCATCATATGTCTTTGCACTAGTGGTATGTGAATCTCTATGGTTTCTAGCTCTTTCTAACATTTCATTTTGCATTGTGTTTAGCATTTCACTTAACTTGCTATCTATTTCATCTAAAGAAACCACAACTTTTTCTCTTGTATCTCTTCGTACGATCACTGCTTGATTTGCTTCGATATCTTTAGGACCAATTTCGATACGAACAGGAATTCCACGCATTTCTTGTTCGCTAAACTTCCATCCTGGACTCTTATCAGAATCATCTATTTTCACTCTGAAATCAGAAGACAAGCTTTCTTTCAGTTCAAATGCCTTGTCTAGTACTCCCTCTTTATGTTGAGCAATTGGAATAACCATTACTTGCACTGGTGCTATTCTTGGAGGTAATACAAGACCACTATCATCTCCATGAACCATAATAATACCACCAATTAATCGAGTTGATACTCCCCAAGATGTTTGATGTACATATTGCAATTTATTATCTTTATCAGAATATTGGATTCCAAATGCTTCAGCAAATCCATCACCAAAATTATGGCTAGTTCCTGATTGTAGCGCTTTTCCATCATGCATCAAGGCTTCAATTGTATAGGTAGACTCTGCCCCAGCAAATTTCTCTTTTTCTGTCTTTCTTCCTTTAATCATTGGAATCGCTAAGACTTCTTCACAAAAATCTGCATAGACATTTAGCATTTGAATCGTTCTTTCTTCTGCTTCCTCTTGTGTAGCATGTGCAGTATGACCTTCTTGCCACAAGAATTCTGTAGTACGTAAAAATGGTCTTGTAGTCTTTTCCCAACGAACTACAGAACACCATTGATTATATAGTTTAGGCAAATCTCTATGTGACTGTATAATCTTAGAATAAAGATCACAAAATAAAGTCTCTGAAGTAGGTCTTACACAAAGACGTTCTTGTAATGCTTCACCACCACCGTGTGTTACCCATGCAACCTCTGGTGCAAATCCCTCTACATGATCTTTTTCTTTCTGCAATAAACTTTCAGGAATAAACATTGGCATATATACATTTTCTACGCCTGTTTGCTTAAATCTTGCATCAAGTTCCTTTTGTATGTTCTCCCAAATTCCATATCCATTTGGTCTTAAAATCATACATCCTTTTACACTTGAATATTCAATTAACTCCGCTTTTTTTACAACATCTGTATACCATTGTGCAAAATCCTCTTCCATAGAGGTAATTGCTTCTACTAATTTCTTTTCCTTTGCCATATTCATTCTCCTTTTCAATAAACTTTCTTTAAATCAAAAAAAGTCCTACTCTAATCCCAAAAAGGGACCGAAAGGACTCGGCGATACCACCCTGATTAATTGCATTAAGATATAAAACATCTTTTACAATTCTCTCTTCTTCCTGTAACGAAGGAAATACGCTGTACTTTTATACAGGGCTCCAAGGTAGGTTCTACTAACAATTTACAAGAATCTCTCATCAATCAATTCTCTCTCTGTAAGCAAATAACATTAATATACTATTCCTCTTCAATGCCATATAGATATTTGTCTTTGTCTAATTCTATTTCAGTTTTATAGGTTTGTCAAGCAATTTTCCTTACAATCTCGTGAATCAGAATATAGCCAACCGGTCCCAAAAATACACCTGTCAACCCAAATAACTTCAAACCAACATACATACTAATAAGTATTTCTAGGGATGATATCCCTATTCTCTTCCCCATAATTTTAGGCTCAAGAAATTCTCTAAAGAAATAGCAAATCAAATAAATACTAAATAAAACGGCTGCTTGATAAAAATTTTCCGTAAAAAGCATAACTATAGTCCATGGAATAAATACAATCCCCATGCCAAACAATGGAAGTGCATCCATTATGCCAATTAAAACACCCAATAGTAAAGCATATGGATTTTTTAAGATCATTAACCCACCTATGCAAACTAAAGTCGTTACAAGCATAATGCAGAGCTGTGCCCTTAAATATGCCCCACCTGTATCTGTCATCTTTTCAGTTATAATGTTTAATTCTTTTGCAAATAAAAATCGTTCCCTTTTTAAACATATTTTATCAAAGTCTTTTGTAATTAGAACCATAGATACAATAGTAATTATAGTAACAGCTGTTCCTTGAATCAACCATTTCATAGCTGTAACAGAATTATTCATAAGCATAGGCATAAACCCATCTCCCAGATTTTTTGCTAGCATATCTAGGTTTTTATTTACCAAAAGAAGAATTGTCTCCTCTTCTAGGCCAAAACTTTCCTCCATTCCACCGCAAAAAGTTTTTATTCTTTCATAAATAACAATTTCATACTCTGGCAGCCTCATAACAATATTCCTGATCTGTTGCAAAAGGCTTTTAATTAACCATCTTCCACCAAATCCTAAAACACTTAGAAATATTCCTATTACAATTATAGTAGCAAAGCATCTATTTATCTTGCATCTTTTGTTAAGAAACTTCACAACCGGAGAAATAACAAGTGCTCCAAGGTATGCTATTAAAAATGGCATAAAAAAGGGTAATAAATACTCTAGGGCAAGATATACTCCAACCGAAACCCCGAGTATAGTCAGTGCCGTCTTACTCTTTTTTGAAATTTTCAAATCATCTCCACCCACCTAATTTTTTTAATTATTAGGTAGTATCCTCAGCAATCCATGTTATATTCATAAATAACTAGTTGCATTCCAATTTTATTAAAGTTATACTTTTTATAACTTTCTATACTAGCCACAAAGTTATATCAAAACTAATTCGTGCAAATGCACCAGAATAGAGGATATTATGGAACTAAATATTTTATTTGAAGATTCACATATTATTGTATGCGAAAAACCGGTTGGTGTTTCATCTCAAGGTTCAAAGGGATTTGATTTGGATTTGACGGATTATATAAAGCAACATCTAGCCAAAGAGTCCAAGGAAAGAGGGGAACCATATCTTGGGGTCATTCATCGTCTTGATCG
>CAYYVJ010000024.1:0-25288 GCA_964475115.1 uncultured Lachnospiraceae bacterium | reverse complement strand
CATATAAAAGCAGAATAATGAAAGAATGGAGGCAGACCAATGAGCTTTTTTAAAGATTTCAAAGATGACCTATCTCAAGCTGTCAATGAATTAATTACGGACGAAGAGACAGAACAGGAAGTAGAAAAATTTTCTTCTTCGGATGAGCCTGAGTTTTCCTACGATGTATCGGATGAAATAGCTACTTTTATGGAAGAGATAGCTACTAGAGAAAAACATGAAGAAGAAGTGCGAATGGAACAAGAGTCCATGGATGTAAATTCTCAAGGGGATATTTCCGCCGAAGAAGCTATGACAGAAGAAACACTATTTGAAGAAGAGATAGAAGAAGAAAAACTAGAAGAAAAACTAGAAAAAGAGAAGGTTGAGAATATACCTATGAATATGACATCAGAATATATTGAAAATGAAAGCGATAAAAATGAGGTAACTACAATTACAAAGGGTGTTCATCTCTCTGGTAATTTGTCCTCAGAAGGCTCAGTTGATTTACTAGGCTCCATTAATGGAGATTTATCCTGCTTGGGTAAATTAGTTGTTTATGGTTCTATTGTTGGAAATCCTTCTGCGGCTGAAATTCAAGCAAACTCTGCAAGAATTGAAGGTAATATAGCGAGTGAAGGTAGTGTGAACATAGGTAACGGTTCAGTAGTAATAGGAAACATTACTGCGACTTCTGCCATAATTGGTGGTGCAGTAAAAGGTGATATTGATGTTCAAGGCCCAGTTATCATAGATGCAACAGCTGTTGTATACGGAAATATAAAATCACGTTCTGTACAATTGAATAACGGAGCTGTATTAGAAGGTGTTGTATCACAATGCTATTCTGGTGTTGATGTGGAAGCACTTTTTGAAGAAAGAAATGATAAAAATAAAAGATAATTTTTGAGGTATTTAAAATGCATAAAATTGAACGTATAATATTAAAGCTAAGCGGAGAAGCTCTTGCTGGAGATAAAAAAACTGGTTATGATGAAGCAGTCGTTATAGGGGTTGCAGAGCAAGTTAAAATTTTATTAGAAGAAGGGGTTCAAGTCGGAGTAGTTATTGGTGGTGGAAACTTTTGGAGAGGGAGAACCAGTGAAACGATTGATCGAACCAAGGCAGATCAGATTGGTATGTTAGCTACCGTTATGAATTCCATCTATGTTTCAGAGATATTTAGGCATGTGGGAATGAGTACACAAATTTTCACACCATTTGAGTGCAATGCTTTTACAACTTTGTTTTCAAAAGACAAAGCAAATGATTGCTTTAAAGAGAATAAGGTTACTTTTTTTGCTGGCGGTACTGGGCATCCTTATTTTTCAACAGATATGGCAACTGCTCTACGTGCAATTGAAATAGAAGCAGATTTGATTTTGGCAGCAAGGGCTATAGATGGAGTATATGATTGCGATCCTAATACAAATGAAAATGCAAAAAAATATTCTACGATTTCAATGAAAGAGATTGTTGATAAAAAATTAGGAATAATGGATTTGGCTTCTGCAGTACTTTGTATGGAAAATAAAGTGCCAATGATAGTATTTGGTTTAAATGAAAAAGATAGTATTATATCTGCTGCTAGAGGCGAGCAAATAGGAACTATGATTACAATATAAACATGGGAGGATATTATGAGTGATAATATAATTCAGTATGAAGAAAAAATGGTAAAATCCTTAGATAGCTTAAAAAATGAATATGCATCTATTAGAGCAGGACGTGCGAATCCGAATATTCTAAATAGATTAATGGTGGATTATTATGGAACACCAACACCTATTCAACAAGTTGCAAACATTTCTGTTCCAGAAGCTAGAATGATTCAAATTCAGCCATGGGAGAGTAGTTTGATTAAAGAGATAGAAAGAAGTATTATGACTTCTGATATTGGCATTACTCCAAATAATGATGGAAAAGTAATTCGCCTTGTTTTTCCTGAGCTAACTGAAGAAAGAAGAAAAGATTTAGTGAAAGATGTTAAGAAAAAAGGAGAAAATGCTAAAATTGCTGTTAGAAATATTAGGAGAGATGCAAATGATCTTCTAAAGAAGCAAAGTAAAGCAAGTGAAATCTCTGAAGATGAGCAAAAGCAATTAGAAGAAAAAGTGCAAAAGTTGACAGATAGGTACGTAGATGAAATAGATAAGGCCATTGAGCATAAATCAAAGGAAATCCTTACAGTATAAAACATATAGTAAGGGTGTCTAGGCGATACCCTTGTCAATACAATAGAATGTTCGCTAGGCGCACATTCTATTGTATTTTAAGGAGATTAAATCCATGAGTAAAGAAATAACATTAAAAGTCCCCACGCATATTGCAGTGATTATGGATGGAAATGGAAGATGGGCAAAAAAAAGATTGATGCCTAGAAATTTTGGACATACGCAAGGAAGTAAAAGAGTAGAAGAAATTTGCAAAGCAGCATACGATATTGGAATAAAATATTTAACCATTTATGCTTTTTCTACAGAAAATTGGAATAGATCTAAAGATGAAGTGGATGCATTAATGAAGATTCTTCGTGATTACTTAAAAGAAAGCATAAAAAAATCGAAAGATAATAATATGCGTGTCCGTGTGATTGGTGATAGAACAGGATTATCAAAAGAAATTCAAGATAGTATTTTGAAGCTTGAAGAGGCGTCTAAATATAATACGGGATTAAGTTTTCAAATTGCTCTTAATTACGGGGGCAGAGATGAGATTTTACGTGGAATCAAAAAGATGGCTGAAGACGTTAAAGATGGAACGATTGAATTATCTATGATAAATGAAAAATTACTTTCCTCTTATTTAGACACAAAAGACATACCAGACCCTGATTTGCTGATTAGAACCAGTGGAGAAGAACGTTTGTCGAATTTCCTTTTGTGGCAATCTGCTTATACTGAATTTTACTTTACAGAAGTTTTGTGGCCAGATTTTACAAAAGAGGAATTAGTCAAGGCTATTAGACAGTATACTAGTAGAGATAGACGATATGGGGGTATAAGGGAGGAATAAACTATGCTAAAGAAACTCCTTACCAAATCATTTTGGACTCGAGTTTTAAGTAGTGTACCATTAGTGGTGATTGCTTTAGTAACTATTTTACTAGGTGGAAACCTATTATTTTCGGTATCCATTATATTATCATTAATTGGTATGTTTGAACTTTATCGTGCAATTAAAATTCAAACTAAATTACCAGGTTTTGTGGGATACTTATCAGCTATCCTTTATTATGGACTTATGGTTTGGGGATTTGATCCCTATTTTACTATTTTTATTATTGTCTATTTAATGGCTCTTATGGCAATTTATGTAATAAGGTTTCCTAAATATAGACTAGAAGATTTAATTATGGTATTTTTTGGATTGATATATGTAGCTGTAATGTTTTCTTATATTTATCGTATTCGAATTCTACATGATGGAGTTTACTTGGTTTGGTTAGTGTTTATAAGTTCTTGGATTAGTGATACATGTGCATATTTATTTGGTGTGACTTTTGGAAAACATAAATTAGCTCCTATTTTAAGCCCTAACAAATCAATAGAGGGAAGTGTTTCGGGAGTGATAGGTTCTGCATTAATCGGAGGACTTTATGGAATGATATTATCAAACCATATTACTGCTTTTATAAATCCAGTGATAGGTTGTGCAATTGTTTGTGGTATCGGTTCAATCATATCTCAAATAGGAGATTTAACCGCATCCGCGATTAAAAGAAATTATAATGTAAAAGACTATGGGAAATTAATTCCCGGACATGGTGGTATTTTAGACCGTTTTGATAGCGTTATTTTTGTAGCACCTGCAATTTACTTTTTGTGTTTGTTGGTTTATTAAGGGCACCATAGAAAAGGAGTTTTTATGAAACATATTGCAATTTTGGGTTCTACTGGTTCCATTGGGACTCAGACATTGGAAATAGTTAGAGAAAATAAGGATTTGAAGGTGACAGCTTTAGCTGCAGGCTCAAATATTCATATATTAGAGGAACAAATTAGAGAATTTAATCCCAAATTGGTTTGTGTATGGGATGAAAATAAAGCGAAAGAACTCGCCATAAAGGTTTCTGATCTTTCGGTTAAAATTGTAGCATCAATGGAAGGTCTTATTGAAGTTGCGACAGAATCAGAAGCTGAGATTGTTGTAACTGCCATTGTGGGAATGATAGGAATTCGCCCTACAATAGCTGCAATGGAAGCTGGCAAGGATATTGCTTTAGCGAACAAAGAAACGTTAGTAACTGCAGGGCATATTATTATGCCGTTGGCAGAAAAAAAAGGAGTATCTATTTTGCCTGTTGATAGTGAACATAGTGCTATTTTCCAGGCTTTAAATGGAGAAAATATAAATAAAGTTAGTAAAATTTTATTAACAGCTTCAGGCGGACCTTTCCGAGGGAAAACTATTGAAGAAATGAAACATGTACAGGTAGAAGATGCCTTAAATCACCCAAACTGGAGTATGGGAAGAAAGATAACAATTGATTCAGCGACTATGGTGAACAAAGGACTTGAAGTGATAGAAGCAAAATGGCTATTTGGAGTAAGCCCAGAAGACATTCAAGTAGTGGTTCAACCACAAAGTATTATTCATTCTATGGTTGAATTTATTGATGGTGGGGTTATTGCTCAATTAGGGACAGCGGACATGAAATTACCCATACAATATGCTTTGTTTTATCCTGAAAGAAGGGAATTAAAAGGTAAGAAATTAGATTTCACACAATTAAAAGGCTTAAGCTTTGAAGTTCCTGATGAAGTTAATTTTAAAGGCTTGCCTTTAGCCTACAGAGCAATTAGAGATGGTGGCTCTATGCCGACTGTTTTTAATGCGGCAAATGAAATGGCAGTAAGTAAATTTTTAAATAGGAAAATAAGTTTCTTAGAGATAACTGAAATAATAGAAGAGTCTATGAATAAGCACAAGATTATAGATAATCCAACTTTGGAAGAAATATTGATAACAGAGAAAGCAACCTATGAATTTATAGAAAGCAGGTGGTAATATGAGTATTATAGTAGCTCTCATTGTCTTTAGTTCACTGGTATTTTTTCATGAACTAGGACACTTTTTATTGGCAAAAAAGAATGGTATTGGAGTAATTGAATTTTCTATTGGTATGGGTCCAAGACTATTTTCATTTAATAAAGGTGGAACGATATATTCCTTAAAAGCATTACCCTTTGGTGGTTCATGTGCCATGTTAGGGGAAGACGCAGATAGTAATGAAGAGAATGCTTTTAGCAACAAATCAGTATGGGCAAGAATATCGGTTGTTATTGCTGGCCCAATTTTTAATTTTATTTTAGCGTTTTTTATGGCGATTGTAATAATTAGTATAGCGGGTTATGACCCTCCTATTATTAGAGATGTTATGGAAGGGTATCCTGCAGAGGAAGCAGGAATTTTACCTAATGATATAATTGTTAAGATGAATGACCAGAAAATAACAATTTACAGAGATGTAAGCTTGTATATGGCACTTCATCAAGGAGAAAATGTAGATTTAGAAATATTACGAGATGGTAAGATTGTTAAAACTACGATAGAACCAAAGCTAAGTGAAGAAGGTTACTACTATATAGGAATAGTTACCTATAATGAAAGGCAAAAAACTTCTCCTTTAGGAACTCTTAAATATAGTTTATATGAAGTGAAATATCAAATAACTACTACGATTAAAAGTCTAGGTATGCTATTTGGTGGAAAAGTTTCAGTGAATGAATTATCTGGTCCCGTTGGGATTGTAAATATGGTAGGAGAAGTAGTTGAAGGAAGTACTAGTGAAGATGCTGACACAGCTACGAATCTACTTAGCGTGTTTTTAAATGTTATGAACTTTTCTATTTTATTAAGTGCAAACTTAGGTGTTATGAATCTGCTTCCATTACCAGCGTTGGATGGTGGTAGATTGGTGTTTATGCTAATAGAAGCCGTAAGAGGAAAGCCTATCAATAAAGAAAAAGAGGGAATGGTTCACTTTGTAGGACTTATGCTCTTGATGGTATTGATGGTTTTCATATTATTTAATGATATTAGAAAATTGTTCTAGAATGGAGATTAGAATGTATAGAGAAGATACAAAGGTGATTCAAATTGGAAACCGTGTAATTGGTGGTGGAAATCCTATACTGATCCAATCTATGACTAATACAAGTACAGAAGACATAGATGCAACGGTCAATCAAATAAAAAAATTAGAATCGTTAGGCTGTGATATTATAAGATGCGCAGTGCCCAACATGGAGGCAGCCAAAGCGATTAAAGAAATAAAAAAGAGAATAAGTATACCTTTAGTTGCTGACATTCATTTTGACTATCGTCTTGCCATTGCCTCAATGGAAAATGGAGCGGACAAGATTCGTATTAATCCCGGAAATATTGGTTCTGTAGAACGAGTTTCAGCTATTGTAGATGTGGCAAGAGAAAGAAACATCCCCATACGAGTAGGTGTTAATAGTGGTTCTCTAGAAAAGAATCTTATTGAAAAATACAAAGGGGTAACGGCAGAAGGAATCGTTGAAAGTGCACTGGATAAAGTCAAAATTATTGAGGATATGGGATATGATAATTTAGTGATTAGTATTAAATCCTCTGATGTTTTAATGTGTGTGAAGGCACATGAATTAATTGCAAAGGTTAGTAAATATCCTTTACATGTAGGAATTACTGAGTCTGGTACCTTGTTCTCTGGAAATATTAAGTCATCAGTAGGCTTAGGAATGATTTTAGGCCAAGGGATTGGTGATACCATTCGTGTATCCCTAACGGGAGATCCTACAGAAGAAATTAAAACAGCTAAATTGATTCTTAAAACTTTGGGTCTTAGAAAGGGCGGAATTGAAGTAGTGTCTTGTCCTACCTGTGGAAGAACTAAGATAAATTTAATTAAGTTGGCAAATGAAGTTGAAACTATGGTAGAAGAGTTTGATTTAGATATTAAGGTGGCAGTAATGGGCTGTGCAGTAAATGGTCCAGGAGAGGCCAGAGAAGCAGATATAGGTATTGCAGGAGGCTTTGGTGAAGGCCTTTTAATTAAAAAGGGAGAAATCGTAAGAAAAGTTCCTGAAGACCAACTTCTTAATACCTTACGAGACGAACTGCTGAATTGGGGTAATTAAAATGAGGAAAGAATTTTTCGAAGTTTTCCCAACTCTAAAATTTAATAAAGATTTGCATGAGCTCTTGTTAGAGGTGGAAGTAAGTAAGATTACTTCCACCTCTGATAAGAGTTTCCTTCGTATTTACATAGAAAGTAAGCGTTTGATTCAAAAGAAGCTAATTTATCAAATTGAAAATGAGATAAAGAAGCAAATTTTTCAAGATAGTAATATAAGTATTAAGATAATTGAAAGGTATGAATTATCAAAACAATATACACCTAAAACCTTGTTAGAGGTATATAAAGATAGTATATTGTTAGAGTTTAAAAATTATAGTTTGATAGAATACAACCTTTTACGAAAAGCGGAATCTGATTTTATTAAAGAAGATATTTTGCAGCTAAAACTAGAGGATGGAATCATTGCTAGGACAAAATCAGATGAATTAAAGCGAATATTAGAAAAAATATTTGTTGAGAGATGTGGATTTCCAATGGAGATACGATTTTTGTACGAAGAACCTGTGGAAAACAAAAGAAAGAAACAAGATGAACTTCGAATGGAAATGGAAGCCACAGAGATTGTAAAACAATCTTCCTTTGCAGATTCTGAAGAAGATGTAGAAGAAGTTAAAGTAGTAAAAGCCATAAAGCCGAAAAACGAGAAGTTTTACGAGAAGAAGTCTTACAAAAAATCAGATAATCCAGATGTACTTTATGGAAGAGATTTTGATGAAGAGGCTATTTCAATTGATCATATTATGGGTGAAATGGGAGAAGTTGTAATTAGAGGTAAAATTATTAATCTGGATCTAAGAGAAATACGTGGAGAAAAGACCATATTGATGTTTGATGTGACAGATTTTAATGATACGATTACAATAAAAATGTTTACAAAGAATGAACAGCTTCCAGAAATGTTAGATGTAATAAAAAAAGATTCTTTTATAAAGCTAAAGGGCGTTACAACCATTGATAAATTCGATGGAGAACTTACCATTGGCTCAGTTGTAGGTATAAAGAAGTGTGCTGATTTTACCAGTAAAAGAATGGATCACTATATAGAAAAGCGTGTGGAACTTCATTGTCATACAAAAATGAGTGATATGGATGGAGTCTCAGAAGTAAAAGATATTATCAAAAAAGCCATGGAATGGGGACATAAGGCGATTGCCATTACAGACCATGGAGTTGTTCAATCCTTTCCAGATGCCAATCATGTGGTGGAAGGTAGCGATTTTAAAGTCATATATGGAGTGGAAGGTTACCTGGTTGATGATTTAAAAGAAGTAATAGAGAATTCCAAAAATCAAAGTTTAGATGATACCTTTGTGGTTTTTGATTTAGAGACGACAGGATTTAGTCCTTTAAATAATAAAATTATTGAAATTGGTGCAGTTAAAATTCAAAATGGAGAAGTAGTTGATACCTTTAGTTATTTTGTCAATCCTCAAGTTCCTATACCGTTTAAGATAGAAAAACTAACAGGGATTAATGATGAAATGGTATTAGCTGCTGAAAAAATAGAGGAAGTCCTTCCTAAGTTTTGGGAATTTAGTAAGGATTCTATTTTAGTTGCTCATAATGCAAGCTTTGATATGAGTTTTATTCATGTAAACGGAGAAAAAGTGGGATTAGAATTTGAAAATACAGTCATAGATACGGTAGGACTTGCTCGAATTTTGCTTCCTTCATTAAACAGATATAAGTTAGATACGGTAGCAAAAGCATTAAAGATTTCGCTAGAGAATCACCATCGCGCTGTAGATGATGCGGGTGCTACAGCGGAAATTTTCAAAGCTTTTATAACTATGTTAAAAGAAAGAGAAGTATATACTTTAGATAAAATAAAAGAAATTGGGGCTATGTCTGAGTCAGCAGTGAATAAGCTTCCAAGCCGCCATGTTATTATTTTGGCAAAAAATGAGATAGGAAGGGTCAATCTTTACCGTTTAATATCTTTTTCTCATATTAAATATTTTCATAGGAATCCAAGGATACCAAAAAGTCAATTGATGAAATATAGAGAAGGATTAATTATAGGTTCGGCATGTGAGGCAGGAGAACTTTATCAAGCGATTTTCAGAGGTGCTTCTGAAGAAGAGATCATAAGGTTAGTGAACTTTTATGATTATTTAGAAATACAGCCTTTAGGGAACAATGACTTTATGCTAAGAGGAGAAGACCCAGCAGTAAATTCCAAGGAAGAACTAATTGAGATAAATAAAAAGATTGTTAAGTTAGGAGAATTATATAATAAGCCGGTTGTTGCTACTTGTGATGTGCATTTTTTAAATCCTGAAGATGAAGTATATCGTCGAATTATTATGGCAGGAAAAGGATTTAAGGATGCAGATAATCAACCACCATTATATTTTAGAACAACAGAGGAGATGCTAGAGGAATTTCAATATCTAGGGAGTGAAAAGGCAGAAGAGGTAGTTATTACAAATACAAACAAGATAGCGGACATGTGTGAACGCATATCACCTGTTCGCCCAGATAAATGCCCTCCTGTAATTGAAGATTCAGATAAGACTCTTCGTGATATATGTTATGTAAAAGCTCATGAATTATATGGAGAAAACCTACCAGAGATAGTAGAAGAACGCTTGGAACGTGAACTAAATTCTATTATTTCAAATGGCTTTGCAGTAATGTATATTATTGCTCAAAAGCTTGTATGGAAGTCCGTAGAGGATGGTTACTTAGTTGGTTCAAGAGGATCGGTTGGTTCTTCATTTGTGGCAACAATGGCAGGAATTACGGAAGTAAATCCACTTAGCCCTCATTACTATTGCTCAAAATGTCATTATAGTGAGTTTGAATCTGATGATGTAAAAGCATATGCTGGTGGAGCTGGTTGTGATATGCCAGATAAAGATTGTCCAGAGTGTGGTCAAAAACTGGAAAAGGATGGATTTGATATTCCATTTGAGACTTTTTTAGGTTTTAAGGGGAATAAGGAGCCGGATATCGACTTGAATTTCTCTGGTGAATATCAAAGTAAAGCTCATGATTATACGGAATTTATTTTTGGAGAAGGCCAGACCTTTAGAGCAGGTACAATAGGTACCTTGGCAGATAAAACAGCTTTTGGATATGTAAAGAATTATTTTGAAGAAAGAGGAAGCAGAAAACGTAAGAGTGAGATTAATCGTTTGGTTCAGGGATGTGTTGGAGTAAGAAGAACCACAGGCCAACATCCAGGTGGAATTATTGTTTTACCCCATGGGGAGGAGATTTATTCTTTTACACCTGTACAAAGACCTGCCAACGATATGACAACGAAGACTGTAACTACACATTTTGATTATCATTCAATTGATCATAATTTACTTAAATTAGATATACTTGGGCACGACGATCCTACTATGATACGTATGCTTGAAGATCTAACAGGAATTGATGCAAGAAAAATACCTCTTGATAGTAAAGAGGTTATGTCCTTATTTATGAATACACATGCCTTGGGTATTATGCCTGAAGATATTGGTGGATGTAAATTGGGTGCTTTGGGTATACCGGAATTTGGTACAGACTTTGCTATGCAGATGGTTATGGATGCAAAGCCTACTTGCTTTGCCCATCTTGTTAGAATATCAGGTCTGTCTCATGGAACAGACGTGTGGTTAGGAAATGCTCAAACCTTGATTGCAGAAGGGAAGGCTACGATTTCTACAGCGATTTGTACTCGTGATGATATTATGACCTATTTGATCCAAATGGGAGTAGATAAAGAATTATCCTTTACGATTATGGAATCGGTTCGAAAAGGAAAAGGCCTAAAACCTGATTGGGAAGAAGCTATGGTCGATGCAGGAATACCTGATTGGTATATATTTTCTTGTAAAAAGATTAAATATATGTTTCCTAAAGCTCATGCCGCTGCTTACGTTATGATGGCTTGGAGGATTGCATATTGTAAAATACATTATCCCTTGGCGTATTATGCTTCTTACTTTAGCATTCGAGCTTCTGGATTTAGTTATGAAATTATGTGTCAGGGTAGAGAGAAGTTAGAATACTTTTTGGCAGATTACAAAAAAAGAGCAGATATTTTAACGAAAAAAGAACAAGATACATTAAGAGATATGAGAATAGTCCAAGAGATGTATGCAAGGGGATTTGAGTTTGTATCAATGGATGTGTATAAAGCAAAGGCAAGCCGTTTTCAAATAATCGACGGTAAGTTAATGCCTTCTTTGAGTACCGTAGATGGTCTCGGCGAAAAAGCGGCGGAAGGAATTGTGGAAGCGGCAACAAAAGGTAAGTTTTTATCAAAAGATGACTTTAGGCAAAGGACGAAAGCGAGTAAATCTGTAGTAGATTTAATGGAAGACTTGGGAATAATAAAGGATTTACCTGAATCCAATCAACTATCATTATTTGATTTATAGATGAAAGAGGGATTAGAATGGAACGTAGCGCATACATAAAAATACTAAAAATTGCGGTAGGAAGTAGTTTAGCCATTATAGTGTCTGAGCTTTTGGGTTTAAAATACAGTACTGCAGCAGGAATCATAACACTTTTAACCATACAGAATACACGAAAAGAAACACTAATAATAGCTTTGAAAAGATTTGGAGCATTTATAGGTGCTGTAATCTTGGCTTTTATAGTATTAAATGGTTTAGGTTACTCGGCAATAACTTTTGGAATATTCCTGCTCTTATTTGTAGCTCTATGTTTCTACTTTCATTTAGAAGATGGGCTTTCTATTTGTGCAGTCTTGATTACACATTTTCTAATAGAAAAGAGTATGAGTATAGATTGGATATGGAATGAATTTCAACTTATGATTATCGGTGTTGGTATTGGAGTCATATTGAATCTCTATATACCAAGTAAAATGAAGCATATTAAAAAGATTCAAGGTATCATTGAAGAAGATATGAGGATTGTTTTAAAAGAGATAGCAAGTTTATTGTGTAACATCCCTGATAATATAGGTGAAAAAATTGATTTTGATAGTTTGGGAAAAAATATTAATGAGGCACTAGATTATTCTAATGAAATTATCAATAATTCTTTTAAAAGTGAGGCTACTTATTTCTTGCAATATATGGAAATGCGAAAAAATCAAATGATAATATTAAAACGAATTTCAACTCATATAGCTAATTTGAATAAGATTCCAACTCAGGCTTATGTGATAGCAGACTTTATTCATAATACAGGAAACTCCTTTCATGAGTACAACAATGCGATTAAGCTCTTAAAAGGTTTACATTCTATTATGCAAGAAATGAAATTGGAACCTTTACCTATTGATAGAGAAGAATTTGAAAATCGGGCAATGTTATTGCAAGTATTATATGAGTTTGAGAGCTTTTTAGTAGTAAAAAAAGAGTTTGTAGAAAATCTTACAAAAACACAGTTAGAGGAGTATTGGAATAGAACAGATCGTTCGGTAAAAAAATAAAAAGGATGGAATTTTAATTGAAGAAAAGAAAAGAAGGGCACAAGAAAAATTATATGGCTGGGTTATTAACCTTTTTGATGTTTTCTTTAGGAGTTCTAATTATTCTCTTATTATATGTAGCCAAGGAATATAAAGCATTAAATAATTCGGTGAAACAACTGAAAACAGAAGTTAATAGTGAAGAAAGAATCAAGCTAAAAAACACAGAAACTATTTTATCAGAAACTACAGAGTTACAAACAGTTGAAGAAGTGGTGGAAGAAGAAACAACAAATAATAGAGAGAATATTAGTTTGATTTTTGGTGGCGATTTACTGCTATCAGGAGCAATTCTGCGTCAATATGATAATAATGGTGGAATAGAAGGATTAGTTGAAAGATCCTTACTTACAAAATTACAAGATGCAGATATCACCATGGTGAATCAGGAATTTCCATTTAGTGAAAGAGGAACTCCTATGGAAGGTAAAGAATATACTTTTCAAGCTCCTCCAAGTAGAGTAAGTATACTAAAAGAATTAGGAATCGATATTGTAAGTTTAGCAAATAATCATACATTAGATTATGGAAGAGTAGCTTTATCAGACACCTTTCAAACATTAGATGATGCAGATATTTTTTATGTGGGTGCAGGTGAAAACCTAGAACGTGCAAAGAAACTAGAAGTTATTGAAGTATCTGAAACGAGAGTAGGATTTCTTTCTGCGTCTAGAGTAATTCCTGTTGCAAGTTGGAATGCTAGTAATTCTATTTCAGGAGTATTTACTACGTATTCTGTTGACGCGATGTTAAAGGAGATTGAAGAAGTTAGAGAGTTCTGCGATCTGCTGATTGTGTATGTTCATTGGGGAGTAGAGTTTGAGGAACGACCAGCTAATTATCAGATTAATATGGCGAAGGCATACATCGAGGCAGGAGCAGACATGGTTATAGGAAGTCATCCTCATGTAGTTCAAGGATTTGAATATTATTTAGGAAAACCGATTATATATAGTTTAGGAAACTTTATTTTTGGAAATACAATAAAGGAAGGGATGTTGTTAAAAGCAGATTACACAAAGGAAGATAATCTTTTTATAAGTATTGTACCATTCACATCGCCAGAATTTCAGCTGAAAGAAATGGAGATACAAGAAAAATCTGATTTTTTTCAATACATAGAAGATATTTCATATGGAATTGAAGTAGATTATAAAGGCGTAATTAGAGAGAAGTAAGAAAATATCTTTATTCTTCTACTATTTTCTTGTATAATTAAGGTAAGAATATCATATCGAAGGGGTGAGATAATGAAAGAAGAGCTGTATACTATTATGAATTGGTCAGAAATCGAAGCAATTGTTTATTCAGAACATGATGAACCTCATCAGATTCTAGGAGCGCATTTGGTGGAAGATGGAGTCTTGATTCAAGGCTTCTTTCCCTCTACAAGCACTGTTACCGTTTTAGCTAATGATAAAGAATATCTTATGGAATTAGTAGATGAAGAAGGTTTTTATGCTGTTGTATTACCCTATAAGAAAATACCAAAATACAAATATCATATTACATTTGAAGATGGAACTGTTACGGAAAAGGCAGACCCGTACTTGTATAAGCCTATAATATCTGATGCAGACCAAAAGAAATTCAATGCAGGAATCCACTATGAGATTTATGAAAAACTTGGTTCTCATATTATGAAGGTGGGAGATACGGTAGGTGTGCTATTTGCTGTTTGGGCACCTATGGCCGTAAGAGTTAGTGTAGTAGGAGATTTTAATGGATGGGATGGTAGAACGCATCCTATGCGAAGATTAGGAAATTCCGGTATTCATGAATTATTTATTCCAAGTTTAAAAAGTGAAACACATTATAAATATGAAATAAAAGCAAAAGGTGGCTTGGTTTTCTTAAAAGCAGATCCTTATGCTAAATATGCTCAGTTACGTCCTGATACAGCCTCCATTGTATATGATATTAATCAATATATTTGGTCAGACAAAGAATGGATGAGAAATCGAAAATCTTTTGATACAAAAAAAAATCCTATGTTAATTTATGAAATGCATTTAGGTTCTTGGAAGAGACCAGAAGATGGAAGAGAGTTTTATAATTATAGAGAAATAGCCCCTCTACTTGTAGATTATATAAAAGAAATGGGATATACCCATGTGGAGTTGATGCCAATTATGGAGCATCCATATGATGGTTCTTGGGGCTATCAAGTAACTGGTTATTATGCAACTACAAGTCGATATGGTAGACCAGAAGATTTTATGTACCTTGTTGATTTGTTGCATCAAAACGGTATTGGAGTTATTTTAGATTGGGTACCTGCTCATTTCCCTAAAGATACGTTCGGTTTGGCAGGATTTGATGGAACTTGCTTGTATGAGCATAAAGATCCAAGACAAGGCGAGCATCCACATTGGGGCACCTTGATTTATAATTACGCTAGGCCAGAAGTCTCTAATTTTCTAATAGCAAATGCTTTGTTCTGGATAGAAAAATACCACATTGACGGTATTCGTGTAGATGCGGTTGCTTCTATGCTTTATTTGGATTATGGAAAGAATGATGGGGAATGGGTGGCGAATATATATGGCGGAAATGAGAATTTAGAAGCAATTGAATTCTTAAAACATTTAAACTCAATTATAAAAAAAAGAAAAGATGGAGCAGTATTAATAGCAGAAGAGTCTACAGCATGGCCAAATGTTACGGGTCCTATAGAGGAAGGAAGTCTTGGATTTGACTACAAATGGAACATGGGCTGGATGAATGATTTCTTAGAGTATATGAAATGCGATCCCTATTTTAGAAATAAGAATTATCATCTCCTTACCTTTAGTATGATTTATGCCTATAGTGAAGATTTTATTCTTTCCTTATCTCATGACGAAGTAGTACATGAAAAAGCTTCCTTGTTAGGAAAGATGCCAGGAGATACCTTAGATAAGAAGTTCAATAATCTTAGAGTGTTATATGGTTTCATGATGACTCATCCAGGTAAAAAACTATTGTTTATGGGACAAGATTTAGGTCAGTTAAGCGAATGGTCAGAAGCGAAAAGTGTAGAATGGGAGCTGTTAGAATCTCCAGAGAATAAACAGTTCAAGGAATATCTAAAAGCCTTAAATAAGCTGTATGTATCTAATAAAGCTCTTTATGGAATGGATTATGAGGTGGAAGGGTTTGAGTGGATTAATAATATCTCTGCAAATGAGAATATTGTAGTCTTTTTAAGGAAAACGGAACGAAAGGAAGACACTTTACTCATTGTTTGCAACTTTGCACCGGTTACTCATACGAATTATAAGATTGGAGTGCCATATAGAGGGAAATATAAAGAAATCTTTAATAGCGATAAGATCGAATTCGGAGGAAATGGAGAAGTTAATCCAAGATTAAAGCAGTCAAAGAAATCAGAGTGCGATGATAGAACAAATTCCATATCGATTAAGGTTCCTCCAATGGGTATGAGCATTTTTCATTATAGGCCGGTAGAAGAAGAGGTAATAGATAATAAAGCTGCAAAAGCAAAGAAAGTAGCAGCAAAAAAGACAAGTAAACAAGTAGAAAAAATAAAAAAAGAAATCATGAAAGAATCACATGCCTAAAATATTAGTCATAATGATTATGAAAAAAATCGACACTGTATGGTGTCGATTTTTTTACTAGAGACAGATATGGTTAGGAAGCTTATTTTTCGTTTAAATATATTTTATAGAGTTCAATCACCTTTTTCATGCTATCCACACCAGGGCCACCTATAGTATTACGTTTATTGACACAGGATTCTAAGCTAATAGCGTCATAGATGTCTTCTTTAAATACAGGGCTAAATTGCTTATATTCTTCCAAAGTCAGAGTTGAAAGGGAGGTATTTTTTTCAATACAGTATAGAACTAATTGACCTATAATACCGTGGGAGTCTCTAAATGGAATACCATTATTAACTAAGTAATCAGCAGCGTCTGTTGCATTTGTAAAGCCATTCATTGCACTAGATGCCATGTAGTCTTTTTTGAACGTAATGGATGAAATCATACCGGTAAAGAGGCTGATACATCCTTTCGTAGTATCAATTGCGTCAAAAGTTAATTCTTTGTCTTCTTGCATATCTTTATTATAGGCTAAAGGAAGACCTTTCATTGTCGTAAGTAGTGAAACTAGAGCACCATAGACGCGGCCTGTTTTGCCACGAACCAACTCTGCAATATCTGGGTTTTTCTTTTGTGGCATAATACTGCTTCCAGTACTATATGCATCATCTATTTCAATAAATTGATATTCATTGGAATTCCATATTATTATTTCTTCGGAAAAGCGGCTTAAGTGCATCATGATCGTGGACATAGCACTTAGAAATTCGATCAAGTAATCTCTATCTGCTACCGAATCCATACTGTTTAATGTCGGGCCATCAAAACCAAGTAAATTTGCGGTATATTCTCGGTCCAAAGGATAGGTTGTACCAGCTAATGCTCCTGATCCAAGGGGAGACAAGTTCATGCGATGATAGATATCCGTTAGGCGTGAACGATCTCGTTTAAACATTTCAAAGTAAGCGCTCATATGATGAGATAAAGAGGTAGGCTGTGCCTTTTGAAGATGTGTAAATCCTGGCATATAGGTAGTGGTATTTTCTTCTATAATTTTTAAGAGAACTTTGAGTAAACTTTTTAACAAAGAGTCTACTTCAACCACTTCATTTCTTGTATAAAGTTTCATGTCTAATGCGACTTGATCATTTCGGCTTCTTCCCGTATGTAGTTTTTTCCCGCTATTCCCAATACGTTCAATAAGATGGGCTTCGATAAAGCTGTGAATATCTTCATGTGTATCATCTATTTCTAATCTATTATTCACAATATCATCTAAAATGCCTTTTAAGCCAGAGATTATTTGATCTCTTTCACTTATAGATAGGATGTTTTGTTTAGCAAGCATTGTTACATGAGCAATACTGCCTTCAATATCTTGAAGATATAGTTTCCTATCAAAGGAAATGGAAGCATTAAAGTTATGTACGAGTTGGTTTGTTTCTTTTGTGAAGCGACCTCCCCAAAGTTTCATTTTAAATCCTCCTTTTTGCATAATTATTCATTTATATATTATATCACTTTCTCTAAATTATTTCTACAAATATTTGAATTGTAATGGAAATTGCCATATGTTATAATTTCACATATAGGATAGATTACCAACCAAAGAAAAAGAGGGGTAAATATGAACGTTCAATATTCTAATATTATAAAGAAAATATTAGTAATTGGTATTATTTACCTTTTACTAATTATTCAAATAGTGGCATGTAATAGAAAAGAGGATATAGATTCTACTACAAGCTCTTTACAGATAGAAGCAACTGAGGAAATTACCACGCAAGAAACTACAAGTCAGCCGATTACAGAGCCAGTAACAACGGAAGAGATGACGACTCAAGAAACGACAACAGAAGCAGTTATAGAAGCAATTACCACGCAAGCGCCCACGATAGAATCCGTTACCACACAGGAATCTACTTCTACAGAAGCTACAACGGAGAGTTTAGCGATACCTGTAGTGGAAGCTACTTCTACAGCAGTCATTTCTGAAAATAAATATACAGGGACTATCTCCGTAAGATCGAATAGTGCTTCAGGAACAGAAGTTTATTCTGATAATGGAACAACTGTAGATGCCAGTAATAAAGCAAATGGATATGTGATGGTTAAGCATGAGGGGAGTACAAAAAGAATTAAATTGCAGATTATAAATGGTGCTTCAACCTATACATATGATTTAAATAATAGTGGTACATATGAAGCTTTTCCTTTACAGATGGGAGATGGAACCTATACATTTCGAACCCTTGAAAATGTTTCAGGAACCTCTTATTCCGTTTTATATTCTACAGATGTAGCAGTTGCCCTAAGCAACTCTTTTCATCCATATTTATATCCAAGCCAGAGAGTACGTTACAATTCCTCCATGGAAGCTGTGAAGAAATCTTACGATTTAACGGTGGGATTGACAACAGACGAGGAAAAGGTAAATGCCATATATAATTATGTGGTAGAAACAGTAAAATATGATTATGGTAAAGTTTCTAATTTAACTTCTACTTATTTATCGAATGCAGACACTACTTTAGCCAATAAAGCAGGCATATGCCTTGACTATTCTGTGTTAATGGCAGTTATGCTAAGAGCCCAAGGTATTCCAACGCAAGTGGTCTATGGTTCCGCTACAGAAGCCTCATGGCATGCCTGGAATAAAATTTACTATAATGGTTCTTGGGTCTTAAAAGATGCCACCTTTGCAGCAGGTGGAGGAAAGGGAACAAATTATACAGAATCACAACGATATTAACATAATGATGGGAGGAAACAAGATGGAGAATCAAAAAGATGGTATAGGGAAAAAAAGAAAGTATTTGCCTGCTGGAGAGACAGCCCTATTTTGTACTCAAGTATCTTTGGTTTTGCGAGCAGGTATACCACTTCATGATGGAATAGAGACCCTTTATGAAAGTGCAGAAGGAGTGAATGCACAGAAGGTTTTTAAAGAGATTAGTAAAACGGTAGGAAAGACAGGTTCCTTATATGAGGCCCTAAAGAAAGTAGATATTTTCCCACCTTATATGGTAAATATGATTCATATTGGTGAGGAAGTAGGAAAATTAGATGATGTATTGATATCACTTTCAGAATATTATGAGAGAGAAGACAAAATACGTAAATCTGTTCGTAGTGCTATTTTTTATCCATTTATTCTAGTAATTATGATGGCAGTAGTAGTTGCTGTTCTTATTACAAGAGTAATACCAGTTTTTGAACAAATATATCAAAATCTTGGAACTGAAATGAATGCAGCTGGAAAAGCAATTATGAACTTAGGAACAAATGCTGGAAAGCTTGTTTTAGTTTTAGTGGTTATTTTTTTATTAATGACTTTATTTGCGATGATATTATTGAGAACTAATCAAGGAGCAGATAAGCTAAGAAATCTCATTGGCAAGTTACCAGTTTTAAATGGGTTAAATCAAAAAATAGCTTCTGGACGTTTTGCATCTGTACTTTCTATGATGCTTTCTAGTGGATTTGAATTAGAAAAATCCTTAGAAATGGCACCAGATATTGTTGCGGACAAGATGACACAGAGAAAAATAGAAGAATGTGGAAACTTACTGAAAGAGGGTATCTCGTTTCCAGATGCTTTAACGAAGATAAATATTTTTTCACCTTTATATAATAGAATGATTTATGTTGGATTTAAAGCGGGGCAACTAGATTCCGTTATGGAACGATTAACTAGACTTTATGAAGAAGAAGTAGATGAAACTATAACAAAGCTTGTTTCTTTTATAGAACCTACTTTAGTAGCTGTTTTATCAATTGTTATTGGAGGAATTTTAATATCAGTCATGTTACCTTTGACCAGTATTATGTCTTCTATCGGATAGGAGAGATTGATGATGCGTTTATATAAACGAAAAAAGACGTTAGCAAATAAAGGAATCCTGTTCTCTCTGTTATTTTTTATGATAATAGCAGTTTATTTTATGATCGCCTTTTCAAAGGTATCCAATTCTGTTAATAAGCAAGAGCAAGAGGCTTTGGAACAAGCCATTAATCGTGCTATTGTAAGTTGCTATGCCATAGAAGGGATATATCCGAGTGATTTGGCCTATCTAGAGGAACATTATGGTATTGTTGTTAATTATAATAAATATATAATTAATTACCAATCAATCGCTTCTAATATAAAACCTTCTATTCAAGTGTTAGTGATTGGAGGGACAGAATAATGAAAGAAAAACATTCGGTTGATATCATTTTTGTCCTTGGTCTATTTGGAACATTTGCTATTTTATCTGTTCTACTTATTTTAGTTGGATCCAATGTGTATGGTGGGATTATTGAAACATCAGAAGGAAATGCACAGATACGAACCTCTCTGTCCTATATCGTAAATAAAGTACATGCCTATGATAAACAAGGTGGAGTATTTTTAGAAGTGAGGGATGGGGTAACTGTACTAATTATGGAAGAGACTTTTGATGAAGAGGTTTATCAAAATTTAATATATTATCATGAAGGCGCTATTAAAGAAGCCCTTGTTAATAAAAGCTCTAATTTTGAATTATCTTACGGAGATAAGATAATGGAAGTAGAGAATTTGGAAATGGAAGAGAAGTTAGAAGAAGGATTACTTTATTTGAGTGTCACGGATACAAAGGGAAATAGTCAATCTATGCGACTAGCACTTCGAAGTGAGGATGGAAGATGAATAGAATAGGAAAAACAAGAGCATTCTTAACGGAATTCATAATTGTGATTTTGTTTTTTTCTTTAGCTGTACTTGTTACCCTACAGTTATTTCTTGCTGCACATAATCAAAGTGAATTAAGCAAGGATACTACCATAGCTAACATAAAATCTCAAAATATTGTTGAAGAAATTAAAGTTCACAGTGATAACCTAGAAGAGTTTTTAACGGCAGGAAATGGTTGGTTAAAAAGCAAAGTGACGGATGAAGAGAGCTACACACGTTTTTACAACAAGGATTGGGTTGTATCAACTGAGCAGGACTCTTTTTATATTATGACAGTTAACCTTAATTATGAAGATAAAGATGCGGGTAGATTATTGAAGGTAGATTTGATATTGGAAGAAAAGCTGGATAGAAATCAAAGAAGGGAAACTTTATGTAATATTGTAGTAAAGAGTTATATCCCGTATGAGGAGGGGGCCCTATGAAAGAAAAGCAGCGTTTATCTATAGGAACAGGTGTGTCCTCTATCTTAATGATATTTGTCGTACTATGTCTAACAACATTTGGAGTGTTATCTTTTTCGTCTGCTAATGCAGATTTGAATTTAACCAAAAAAAATGGGAAGCAGATTGAAGCTTACTATGCAGCAGATGGGAAAGCACAAGAAATTTTAATGGAAATTGATGGACTAATTTATACTGCTCAATCTGCAGATGGAGATGAAGCAATTTATGAAGAGACTGTTATTTCATTACTCTCTACAATTAATTCTCCCATGACAATTAAAAATAATGAAGACAATACATTAGAAGTGAATTACATAGTATCCTTAAATGAGAAACAATATTTGGATGTGGTTATCACAATATTGCCATATGAGTCTTTAAAGCGATATAAAGTGGATTCCTATCGCTTGGTACAGAATGATACAACTTCTTCCTCTGTGGAAGTGGACGATGCAGAATTAGAAATAATAGATGGATTATGGCAAGGAAACTAAAGAGGTGTAAAATTGGAGCAAAAGATAATAGACATACTAGAGATTGCAATTTCAAAAGGGGCTTCTGATGTTTTTATCGTATCAGGTTGCCCTATTTCTGTAAAAGTAAATGGTCTAATTCAACCATTAAATGAAACAAAACTTAACTTTAAGGATACGCAAGACTTGATAAGTCAAATTTACGGTCTTTATGATTTGGGTGATATGAAGATATTATTAGAAACGGGAGATGATGACTTTTCATTTTCAGTAAGTGGTTTTGGAAGATTCAGATGTAATGCTTATAAGCAAAGGGGTTCTCTAGCAGCAGTACTAAGGTTTGTAAAGTTTGAATTACCAAAGCCAGAGGATTTACATATTCCAGCAATTGTTATGGAGTTATATAAAAAGCAGAGAGGCCTTATTTTAGTAACTGGACCAGCTGGAAGTGGTAAGTCTACAACCTTAGCTTGTATGATAGATGAAATTAATAAGAATACTCAAAAACATTTAATTACCATTGAAGATCCTATTGAATTCATTCACTCTCATAAAAAGAGTATCGTAAGTCAAAGAGAAATTTCACAAGATACAAAAGGATATAATTATGCTCTTAGAGCAGCGCTCAGACAATCACCAGATGTCATTCTGCTAGGTGAGATGCGTGATTTTGAGACAATTCAAACGGTGCTTACAGCAGCTGAAACAGGACAATTAGTTCTTTCAACCCTTCATACAGTTGGGGCGGCAAAGACCGTTGACCGTGTAATAGATGTATTTCCAGCCAGTCAACAACAACAGATTCGTGTTCAATTATCCATGGTCTTACAAGCGGTTATTTCTCAACAATTGATACCGACGATAGATGGTGGTTTAGTTCCAGCATTTGAAATTATGATTGTAAATAGTGCAATTCGTAATATGATAAGGGAGTCTAAGATATTTCAAATGGATAATGTAATTTATTCGGGATCCTCAGAAGGAATGGTTACCATGGATGCTGATATATTAAGACTATATAAAGAAGGAATCATATCAAAAGCGAATGCCTTACTTTATTGCACAAATCAAGATTTAATGAGTAGGAAACTTTAAGAAAGGGATTGTCAAATAAGTAACGTATTTTCCTAGTGAATTCTTAAAAAGAATGTTGTATACTTATAGTCATTAGAATAAATGGAGGAATTGATGTTATGGCAATTAATGTAATAGATGAAGCAAAAAGGTGTCTAAATTGTAAAAAACCTTTATGTAGAACTGGATGTCCGATTAATACCCCTATACCACAGATGATTTCCATGTTTTTAAATGGAGAGATATCAGAGGCAGGTGAAATGGTATTTGAGAATAATCCATTATCTTTGGTGTGTTCTCTTATATGTAATCATGAAAGCCAATGTCAGGGACATTGTATCTTGAATCGTAAAGGTGCACCGATTGATATAGGAAGTATTGAACATTATATTTCTGATAATTATTTTTCAAAGACTCGACTAGTGGCAAAAGAAAAGAATGGTATTAAAGCAGCAGTCATAGGTTCTGGACCAGCTGGTCTTACCATTGCTATTTTATTAGCTGAAAGAGGATATGACATCACTATTTTTGAATCAAAAGATAAAATTGGTGGTGTTTTAAGATATGGAATACCCGAATTTCGTTTACCAAAGAGTATCCTAGATAGATATCAAACACAATTAAAATCCTTAGGGATAAAAATCCGTCCAAATACAGCGATAGGGAAGACTATTGTATTTGATGACTTATTTAGGGATGGGTACAAAGCGATTTCTATAGGTACAGGAGTTTGGTGGCCAAACACATTACATATTAAAGGTGAAACTTTAGGTAATGTTCATTATGCAATTCACTACTTAGTAAATCCAGATGTATATGATTTGGGTGAGACTGTAAATATAATAGGTGCTGGAAATGCAGCCATGGATGTAGCAAGAACAGTAATCCGTAAGGGTGCTAGAAATGTTACTGTTTTCTCAAGAACAGAAAGCTACGCTGCAAGTAGAGTGGAAGCTGAGATGGCTATGATAGACGGCGTAAAATTTGAGTACAATAAATCTCCGGTAGAGATCACGGATGAAGGTGTGATTTTTGAGGATGTGGTTTGCGATGAAAATGAAAATGTGGTAGAGTATTTAGGAAGCCATACTCTTTATAGAGCAGATTCAACGATCATCTCAGTAAGCCAAGGTCCTTCAAGTTTAATACCAAATAAAACAGAAGGATTACACACAAATAAAAGAGGCCTTGTAATGGCAAATCCTGAAGGTCTTACTGATATACCTGGAGTGTTCGCTTCTGGAGACGTGGTAAGAGGAGCCAAAACAGTAGTAGAGGCAGTAGCAAATTCGAAGAAAGTAGCAGATGCTATGGATGAATATTTGCAAAAACAAGGAGGGAATAAATGATTCGATTAATTGCATCGGACATCGATGGAACCTTAGTTCCAGATGGCTCTAGCAAGATTAATCCAGAAATATTTGATGTAATCTTAAAATTAAAAGAACAAGGAATATACTTTATAGCTGCTAGTGGAAGGCAGTATCCAAGTATAGCAAAATTATTTGCACCTATAAAAGACCAGATTTTCTATATAGCTGAAAATGGAGCTTATATTGGCGCAAGAGGTAGAGAGTTGATTTCAGTTCCAATGCGTAAAGAGGATGTTCACTTGATTGTAAGACAAGCGCGTGAATACCCAGATTGCGAGATTTTTGTTTCAGGAAAAGAAGTTCTCTATATAGACTCTAAAGATGAAGAGTTTAAGCGCTATTTAATTGATGGATATGAAAACGAAGTGGAGCAAGTAGAAGATATTTTAAAAGTAGAGGAAGAAATTATCAAGGTATCCGTCTATCATAAGGGGTTCAATGCTTATGAAGTGATTGGAAAACATATGATACCTTTATGGGAAGATAAATTAAAAGTGGTAATTGCTGGAAGTGAATGGCTAGACTTTATGGGACCAAATGTTAGCAAGGGAACTGCTATCAGAGAGATTCAAGAAAGCCTGGGGATAAGCAAAGAAGAAACCATGGTATTTGGTGATAACTTTAATGATATAGAGATGTTAAATGAAGCTTATTATAGTTATGCTATCGGAAATGCCAAAGATGAAGTAAAAGAAGTGGCTAGATTTGTTACAGATACAAATATAAATGATGGAGTACTCAAGGTACTAAAAACATTATTGAAATAGTAAAAAGAAAGGGGCTTCTAATGAAATTTCTTCATACTAGCGATTTACATATTGGAAAAGTAGTGAATGAATTTAATATGTTAGAAGACCAACAACATATCTTAAAGCAAATAATTGAGATTGCGGTAGAAGAAGAAGTAGCGGGAGTAATCATAGCTGGGGATATTTATGACAGGCCGATTCCTCCTGCAGATGCTGTAAAGGTGTTGGATGATTTTCTTACTAACCTAATCGATAAAGGTATTAAGGTATTGGCTATTAACGGAAATCATGATTCATCAGAACGACTATCTTTTGTAAATAGTCTCTTAGAAGATAAGGGACTATTTTTGG
>CAYYVJ010000023.1:9333-25655 GCA_964475115.1 uncultured Lachnospiraceae bacterium | reverse complement strand
AGGTAGTATTGTTAGCAGGTGGATTTGGAACTAGAATTAGTGAGGAAAGCCATTTGCGTCCAAAGCCTATGATTGAAGTTGGAGAGAAGCCTATTCTTTGGCATATTATGAAAACATTTTCTGAATATGGTTATAATGATTTTGTTATCTGCCTAGGATATAAACAATATGTAGTAAAAGAATTTTTTGCAGATTACTTTTTACACACTTCAGATGTGACCTTTGATTTAGCAAATAATCAAATGGAAGTTCACAACAATTATTCAGAGCCTTGGAAGGTAACCTTAGTAGATACAGGACTAAATACCATGACAGGTGGAAGGGTAAAAAGAATAAAAGAATATATTGGCGACAATTCATTTATGTTAACCTATGGTGATGGAGTTGCAGATGTAAATATAAAAGAATTAGTAAAGTTCCATGAAAGTCATGGACAAATTGCTACATTAACAGCGGTTAATGTGGGACAAAAATTTGGTGTATTAGATATTGATCATAGCAATAACATCAATGCTTTCCGTGAGAAATCAAACAATGATGGAAGCTTAATTAATGGTGGATACATGGTGTTTAATCCTGAAGTATTTGATTATATTCAGGGAGATGATACCGTACTTGAAAAAGAACCTCTTGAACGATTAGCTTCAGAAGGTCAACTGCAAGCATTTATACATGAAGGATTTTGGAAGTGTATGGATACCCAAAGAGATAAGGTACAACTAGAAGAAATGTGGCAATCTGGACATGCGCCATGGAAGATCTGGGATAAGTAGGTGAAGTAAAAATGGTGCAAAAAAAGACCATTCTATCTTTAAGCTCGATTATAATATTAGCTATACTTTTATTTAGTATGATTTTATATCTAGATAAGAGTTATTTGAAACCCATAAAAGTAGTAGAAACATCTAATGCTGGTATGGGATTTCATATTGATACACTAAATATAACAGATCAGATTACAGTAGCAGGTTGGTCTTTTCTAGAAGGTGAATCCATCGAAGAAGTGGATTGTTCTGTAGTACTTGAAAATGTAACTACAAAAGAAGCCTATGAACTACCTACCAATATAGAGTTGCGGGCTGATATGAATCTAGCTTTTCCTGATGGAAATGATTATTCGAAAAGCGGATTTATTGCCAAAGCAAAAACAAAAAAGCTTAATTTAGATGAAGACAATTATGAGATTATCATAAAGTATTTTAATAATGAAAATCAGTTATTTGTAAGGACTGGCGAATATGTAAGCAAAGTTAGAGAAGTTATAGTAGCAGAAACAGATACTACAGGTATCTTATATAGTATTGATAAATTAGAAGCAAAAAAGAAAAAGCTAAGTGTTAGCGGTTGGGCATTTATGGAAGGTCAAACCATTCATAAAGGAGACAGCAAAATAATTCTTAGAAATAATAGAACAGGTAAAGGCTATGAAATTCCTACGAAATTGGTAGAAAGAGCAGATTTAAATGATGTGTTTTCGCATGGGGTAGATTATAGTAAGTCTGGATTTACATCTACGGTGGATACTTGGAAGTTTGATTTGAAATATGATCCCCATGAGATTGTTATTGGATATTTTAAGGATGGCAATGAGCTATATATACCTACGGGGCAATATGTTGTAGTAGACGAATAAAAGGAAGGGGGATGGACATGAAAAAATACTATAAGCAGAGCTACTTTCCTTTTCTTGTATTAGGAATCTTATATTTACTCATACATCTGTGCCTTCCACATATTAATGATGACCTTGTGATAGAAGAGGGAATGAATTTTGTAGATATTACACCTCATTATATCTATTATATGGTGGTTTCCAAATACCAGGATTGGTCATCCCGTATTATTATAAATGTAGTGACTTTAATTATGGGGAAACTTCCACATATTATTTGGATCCTTGTGGATACGGCCATGGTTGTGTTGGCAGCTGTGTCTATTTCGAAATTGACAGCCGCTAAGGAAAATATAAAAACCAATTGCTTTATCTTATGTATGATATTGACTTATCCATTTCTACATATGTCCACCGCAGGCTGGAAAGCAACTACAATCACCTATTTTTGGACGCTATCTCTAGGCTTGTTTTCTATGATTCCTATAAGAAAACATTACGACGGAAAAGAAATCCGCTGCTATGAGTACCTCTTTTATTTGGCTGCCTTAATCTATGGAGTGAATCAAGAGCAGATGGCGGCAGTTACTACAGCTGTTTTTATAGTAGCATTGTTATATTTTATAAAAGAGAAACGCTTTCATTGGTTTATTGCTCTAGAGGCCTTAGTGGCTACACTTGGTTTTCTATCAGCACTTTTTAGCCCAGGAAATGAAAAGAGGTCCTTAGATGAGACTATTATTTGGTTTTCAGATTATGCTAGCTTGTCTTTTCTTGATAAAATAGAGATTGGATTTTCATCAGCTGGTTATCAATTGATTTTTAATAGTAACTGGGTATTTATTGTCTTTGCAGCCTTACTCAGTATTATTGTATGGAAGAAATATCAGGACAACTTATACCGTGTGATAGGAAGTATACCTTTGCTAGTAAGCCTAGTCTTTGGACCTTTAAAAGGACTTTTAGAAGAAGGATTTCCAGGTATTACAGTGATGAGTGAAGCTCTGACTGAGTATGGAACCATAACAGCAGAGAATTATTTGAAGGCAAGTAGTTATTTTCCTATTATCCTACTTGGTCTTGTAATAGGATGTATTTTGTTATCTTTTTACCTAATCTATGAAGAGATCCTTCCTAGCCTATTTATCTGCTTTTTATTCCTGGTTGGACTTGCTAGCCGCATGGTAATGGCATTTTCACCAACGGTATGGGCTTCTAGCTGGAGGACCTATTTGTTTATGTATTTTGCAGTTATTATAATAGCAGTATTTTTATTCCAGAAATTAATGGAATATGGTCCCTTGAAATACGAAAAACAGCTTAAATTGGGGATTGCATTTATAGCTAGCATATCTTTTTTGAGCACCATGATTAGTATATAGCGGAGGAAAAAATGTTTGATATTAGTTTTTATAAAGGGAAAAAAGTATTTATTACTGGACATACAGGGTTTAAAGGAACTTGGCTAAGTAAGATGTTAATTAATGCTGGGGCTATTGTTACAGGATATTCCTTAAATCCACCTACAGAGCCAAATCTCTTTTCTATGTGTAAATTAGAGGATAAGATGAATTCTGTAATCGGAGATATTCGAGATTTAGATAAATTGTGGGAGGCATTTTCTGAGTCAGACCCAGAGATCGTGTTTCATTTGGCTGCTCAACCTATAGTAAGAGATTCTTACAAGGATCCCGTATATACTTATGAAACCAATGTTATGGGTACTCTTCATATTTTAGAATGTATTAGGAAAAGTGAAAATGTGAAATCCTTTTTGAATGTAACTACGGATAAAGTATATGAAAATCGTGAATGGGAGTGGGGCTATAGGGAAAGCGATCCATTAGATGGCTATGACCCATACTCCAATAGTAAGTCTTGTTCGGAATTAGTTACTCATAGTTATAAAAGTTCTTTTTTCCAAGATAGGGATACGGCTATTTCCACAGCAAGAGCTGGAAATGTCATTGGCGGTGGAGATTTTGCCAATGATCGAATTCTACCAGATTGCGTTCGAGCAGCTATAAAGGGAGAAGCTATTATAGTCCGAAACCCACATTCAACTCGACCTTACCAACATGTTCTAGAACCCTTATCTGTATACTTAATGATAGCTGCAAAGCAGTATGAGGATAAAAAACAGGAAGGCTACTATAATGTTGGGCCTGATGATAAAGATTGTGTTACCACAGGAGAGCTTGTGGATATCTTCTGCAAAAAGTGGGGAGAGAATGTTACTTGGGAGAATAAATATGATGGTGGACCTCATGAGGCCAATTTCCTTAAGTTAGATTGCTCTAAAATTAAGAAAACCTTTGCTTGGAAGCCTGTATGGGGAGTAGAAGAAGCAATTGAAAAAACAGTGGAATGGTCCAAGATATATAATAAAGGCGAAGATATAAGCGCTTGTATGGATAGACAGATAGGAGAATTTAATTATGTTTCATAATATGACAGAAAATCAAGCTAGAGAAAAGATGCTGGAATTAACCAAAGAATATCATGACACCTACCATAATAAAAAGGCACCCTTTAAAGAAGGTGATCGAATTTCCTATGCTTCTCGTGTCTATGACCATGAAGAAATGGTAAATCTAGTAGATAGCTCACTGGAATTTTGGTTGACAGCGGGTAGATATACGGAGGAATTTGAGCGTGAATTTGGGAAGTTTCTAGGAGTGAAATATTGCTCAATCGTAAATTCAGGTTCTTCAGCAAACTTATGTGCCTTTATGACCTTAACTTCTCCTTTATTAAAGGATAGACAGATTAAAAGAGGCGATGAAGTGATTACCGTGGCAGCTGGTTTCCCTACAACTGTGACACCTATGATTCAATATGGTGCCATTCCAGTATTTGTAGATGTAACCTTAGCACAATATAATATTGATATTAATATGCTAGAAGAAGCTCTTTCCCCTAAGACAAAGGCAGTGATGATTGCTCATACATTAGGAAATCCTTTTGATTTATCTGCAGTAAGTGAGTTTTGTAAGAAACATAACTTATGGTTAGTAGAAGATAACTGCGATGCACTTGGTAGTAAGTATGAAATAGATGGAGAAGAAAAATATACGGGAACCATTGGTGACATTGGTACTTCAAGCTTTTACCCACCTCATCATATGACGATGGGAGAAGGGGGAGCTGTATATACGGACAATCCTTTGCTAAATCGTATCATTCGTTCTTTCCGAGACTGGGGTAGAGATTGTAGATGTCCATCTGGTGTAGATAATTTATGTGGACACCGTTTTGATATAAAATACGGAGAATTACCATTAGGATATGATCATAAATATGTATATTCACATTTTGGATATAACCTTCAGGCAACAGATATGCAAGCAGCTGTAGGTTGTGCTCAGATAAAGAAACTTCCTACTTTTATAGAAAGAAGAAGACATAACTTTGATCGTCTAAAAGCAGCTTTATTAGGTTCAGAAGATAAGATTCTTCTACCAGAAGCATGTGAAAACTCAAAACCTAGTTGGTTTGGTTTCTTAATCACTTGTAAAGAAGGCGTAGACCGTAGTAAGGTGGTACAATATATAGAGAGCAAAGGAGTTCAGACAAGAATGCTCTTTGCTGGAAACATTATTAAGCACCCTTGCTTTGATACGATGAGAGCGACTGGGGAAGGATACCGAGTGGTTGGAGAGTTAAAGAATACAGAGCGCATTATGACAGATACTTTTTGGGTAGGTGTTTATCCAGGAATGACAGATGAGATGATTGACTATATGGCAAAGATAATAAAAGAAGCCATAGCTTAGGAGAAATAGGATGGAAGCAGAACTCACTATGATACAAAAGGTTCAAAAAGTAAACCTTGCGATTCTTATAGAAGTAGACCGCATCTGTAGAAAACATAAGATTAAATACCTTTTAGATGCTGGTACCTTAATCGGTGCAATTAGGCACAAAGGCTTTGTACCTTGGGATGATGATGTAGATATCGCTTTTATGAGAGCAGACTATGAGAAGTTTATTAAAGTGGCTCCAGGAGAGCTGGATAAAGATATTCAACTATTATTGTCAAAGGATATAGGTGGCGGAAAGGTTTTCTATGACTTTACTCCAAAGCTTATTTATAAAAAAAGTCGTAAGACCGAGGAAAATGAAGAGACTAGGTTTTATGGAAATGAATTAAATCATATCTGTGTAGATTTATTTATAATAGATGATATATCTGAGAATAAGTGGAAGAGAAACATGCAGGTTCTCATCATGAAGATGGTATATGGTCTTGCAATGGGGCACAGATGGAAGCTAGATTATAGTAAATACAAAGGTCTTGCTAAAGTTCAAGTCAGAGTACTTGCTACGATAGGAAAATGCATTCCCATGGAAAAGATTTACCGTCTAGAAGCAAAGATGGCGGTTAGGCAGAATAATAAGAATAGTAGACTATGTTACTATAGTAATTACGATCCGGGTTATACACATATGTTGTTTGAAAAAGCTGGATCTGAGCATGTCATAAACGTAGAATTTGAAGGTTATAGCTTAATGGCACCAAAGGGATATGATAAGGTCTTAAAGACAGTATATGGTGAATACATGACATTGCCTCCAGAAGATAAACGAAGACCAAGTCATGGTGACTTGGAAGATAAAGGGTTCTATGTAGAGTTTTAGGGCATAAGAAAAACGTAAGAAAATCTTATGCTAGCGAACTTGATTAATTATTCCATAGATGGTAGAATTTAGTATATGTAATAAAATGTAATATAGAAGAAACTAAGGTGTTTTTTACGGGAAGGAGTAGGATTATGAAAAAGACTACAAAGACAATAGCGATACTATTTGCAATGTTTACTTTGCTTATAGGAACAGCCACCATTAGTAATGCTGCAGTTGTAAATGGATGGGAGCAAATCCAAAGTGGCAGAGATATAGTATGGCGTTATTATCAAAATGGCAGAATGATGCAGGGACAGTGGTTACAAACATCTCAAAACGGACTATGGTACTACATGGATTACGATGGAGCTATGGTAACAGGTTGGGGTGAAGATGAAGTAGCTGGATATTACTTTGACGCGTCAGGTGCAATGACAACAGGATGGAAGAAACTTACTAAATCCGCATCATCAAATGGACCAGCAGCAGGAAGCAGCAATGCATGGTATTATTTTAGCCCAAGCGGAGAAATGGTTACAGGATGGAAATACTTAGGAAATGCATGGTATTATTTCTCAGACGGATTCATTGATGGATTTGCAGAAGGAGAAATGGTACACGGATTAGTTGAAATAGATGCTGAATATTATTACTTTGGTACAGTTGATCAAGGGTCTATGAAGACAGGATTCCAAACAGTATCAACATCATCTACTAGTTATGGACCAGGAAGTTCTAGCACAACAAGTAAGACTTATTTCTTTGAAGCAGATGGTACTAGAAGAGAAGCTGGATGGGCAAAAGAAGGCTCTTATTGGTATTACTTTAATGATGAAGGATTAATGGAAACAGGTGCTTTAGAACTATATAACAATGGCGAAAAAGAATATTTTTATTTAGATCCTAGCACAGGACGTATGCAAACAGGATGGGTTCTAGTAAAAGCAGCAGAAGTAAATTCACCTACTGGTTCTACAGGTTCTTTCTATCAATATTATAATGATAACGGAACATTAAAAACCGGATGGTTAAATACAGGTGGTAAATGGTACTACTTAGCAACACAAAAAGATATAGATACAACAGGCGGTTCTTTATATGGTAAAAGAATTGGAGAAATGGCAGTTGGCTTAGTTGAAGATATTGATGGTGGAGATCTCTATTTCACATCAAGTGGTTCATTAGTACAAGGCAACTGGCAAACCATAGACGGAAATCGATATTACTTTGGATCAAATGGTAAAATGTACAAAGGTACAGCAGCAGATGATTTATTACAAACAACGATTTCTTCAAAGGTATTTGCATTTGATCAAAATGGTGTAATGTTGAAGAACACTACTATCTACAAAGTAAATAGTAAATGGACAGTGACAACACCTACAACATCAGGAACCTATGATTCTTATGTCCTAAGCAGTTCTTCAGGCGTTGGAACAGCAAGAAAATTTGTAAAGTAATTTCATAAACATATTCAGGGTCAGACACATTTAGTGTCTGGCCCTTTTTTGCGATCTTGTCGTTTTTCGTTTTGTGTACCAGGTACACTTACGTTTTTCTTACGACTTCGTAATCTTTTTGTAAGTGTACCTGGTACACAAAAAAGGTGTTCAAAAAATGAAAAAATAGATTGACAATGAACAATAGTTTTGGTAAGATGTTCACAGATGAAAAAAAATAAAGAATTTTGAACAACCTGGAGGATCTATGAACACGAAGAAAAAAAGTACCATTGACTGGGGAATTACCATAATACCTTTAGTTATTATATTTGTAACATCCATTGCATTAATGCTTTCACCAGAGAGAGCGGAAAGGGCTATTGGTTTTTTACGCCAAGTATTGGTAAATGAACTAGGTTTCTTTTATATTCTATTGGGACTAGGAATTTTATTGATAGCCATATGGTTGGCATTTTCAAAATATGGAAGTATACAGTTTGGAAAATTAGATAAACCTAGATATAAAAACTTTAGCTGGGGTGCCATGATATTTACATCTACCATGGCTGCAGATATCTTATATTGGTCTCTTATCGAATGGGCTTATTACTATGAAGCAACACCATTTGCCATGGATAGCATGTCATTGGCACAGAAACAAGATATGGCATCTTCTTATCCTTTGTTTCATTGGGGTCCTATTCCATGGGCATTTTATATATTACCAGCAGCAGCTTATGCCTATATGATGTTTGTAAAGAAAAGAGAGCGCCAGACATTATCAGAAGCATGTCGTTCTGTCTTAAAAGGAAATACAGATAAACTACCTGGAAGAGTAATCGATATATTTGCAGTAGTAGGTTTGTTAGCAGGAACAGCAACGACCTTCTCTCTAGCTACACCTTTGCTAGCAGAGGCTATGGCGAGACTACTTGGAATCGAAGAAACACCTTTCTTATCTATTCTAATTTTAGTTATTATTGGCGTTGTTTTTATGGTGGCAGTACTATGGGGAATGAAAGCAATTGCTCACCTAGCTAGTGCATGTGTTGTAGTATTTACTGTGCTAATTGGAATATTTATAGTCTTTGGACCTAAAATATATATTATCGAAACAGGTATTAGCGCTATTGGAAATGTAGTACAGAACTTCTTTAGCATGGCTACCTGGATGGATCCACTTAGACTTTCAGGTACAGGAGGCACAGGATTTCCACAAGATTGGACTATATTCTATTGGGCATATTGGATTGCTTGGTTTGTAGCGACACCTTTCTTTATTGCCAGGATTTCAGAAGGTAGAACCATTAAGCAAACCATACTTGGCGGGTTAACTTGTGGTCTGTTAGGAACATTTACATCCTTCATTACCTTTGGTGGATTTGGACTATATCAACAAACTCACGGAGTCGTAGATATAGCGGGTCAATTGGCAGCAGGTGTTTCACCTTCCCAAGTGATATTACAGATATTTGACCAATTACCAGTTACCAATATTGCATTATTCGTACTTATTGTAGCAATGATACTCTTTTATGCTAGTACCTTTGATGCTATCACTTTAGTAGTAGCTGGTTATTCAGAAAAAGATATTCAGAAGGCTGCAGAGCCAAGAAAAAGTCTTAGAATCTTTTGGTCAGTGGTATTCCTTTTATTACCAGTTTCATTATTATTTTCAGAAAGTACCCTTTCTATGTTACAGACCTTGTCTATTGTGGCGGCTTTTCCGTTAGGAATTATTATGATTATTATTGTATATAGCTTCTTGAAGGACTTGAAAAAAGACAACGGTTAATGTATGATAGGAAAAAGGGGTTAAGCACCCTGAGTTGGGAGCAGGCACCTATGTGTCTGCTTCTTTTGCATTCATTTAGACATGAGAGAGGAGAATCATATGGAGTTAAAAACACCGCTTTATGATAGCCATGTAGAGCAAAAAGGCAAAATAGTACCATTTGGTGGATATCTATTACCTGTTCAGTATGAGAAGGGTGTTATAGAAGAGCATATGGCAGTAAGAACGGCAGCAGGACTTTTTGATGTGTCGCATATGGGAGAAGTAATGATTAGTGGAGCAGATGCACTGGCAAATGTTCAGATGTTAGTAACAAATGATTGTAGCAAAATGTATGATGGTCAAATAAAATATAGTCCTATGTGTAATGAAACAGGTGGAGTGATAGACGATTTATTAGTCTATCGAATAAATGAAGAAAGCTATCTATTGGTAGTGAATGCTGCCAATCGCACAAAAGACGTAGAATGGATGAAAAAGCATTTGTTTGGGCAGGTTACATTTCAGGATCAATCAGATGAAACTGCATTAGTTGCACTTCAGGGTCCGAAGTCCAAAGAAATCCTTACGCAGCTGGCAAAAGAAGAAGACTTACCAGTTAAATATTATACCTTTCGCGAACACGTACTAGTAGGCGGAGTTTCCTGTATGATTTCAAAAACTGGATATACAGGAGAAGATGGTTACGAAATTTTCTGCAAGCCAGAGGAAGTGGTAAAAGTGTGGGAAGACTTACTAAGAGTAGGTGAGGAACATGGTTTGATTCCTTGTGGGCTAGGAGCTAGAGATACCTTACGTCTAGAAGCGGCGATGCCTTTATATGGTCATGAAATGGATGATGAAATATCTCCCTTAGAAGCAGGTTTATCATTTGCAGTAAAGATGAAAAAAGATGACTTCATTGGAAAAAGTGGAATTATTAATCGAGGAGAAGTCAAAAGGAAACGAGTAGGTATTACTATAACTGGACGAGGAATCGCCAGAGAAGGCTGTCCTATATTTGTAATAGATGAGGGAACAGGCGAAGAAAAACAAATAGGAAAAACAACATCAGGTACTCATTGTCCTTATTTAAAACATGCAGTAGCGATGGGATTAATAGATATAAACCATAGTGAAATAGGTACTCCCTTGCTGATTGAGGTAAGAGGTAGAAAGATTACAGGAGAAATAATAGAGTTACCATTTTATAAAAAATAATTTATTAAGCGCGAGGATGCGCAGAGCATTAGAAATGCTAGGATGGAGGAAAAGATGAAAGAAAATCGTTTATTTGCAAAAACACATGAATGGGCAGCATTTTCAGATGAAACAACAGCTAGACTAGGAATCTCAGACTTTGCACAAAGCGAACTTGGAGATTTAGTATTTATTAATCTTCCTGAAGTAGGTGATGAGGTAACTATGGGAGAATCATTTGCTGACGTAGAATCAGTAAAGGCAGTGTCTAATGTATATAGCCCTGTTACAGGTATTGTAAAAGCAGTGAATGAAGACTTGCTTGATCAACCTGAATTAGTAAATAATGCAGCATATGAAGCATGGTTTGTTGAAGTAGAAGAAATTAGTGAAAAGGATGATCTTTTAACAGAAGAAGAGTATAAAAGCCAACTAAGCGAGGAGGAATAGCCGATGGGGACTTATGTGCCAGGGACGCAGAGAGAACAACAAAAGATGTTAGAATCACTGGGATGCTCTAGTATAGAAGCACTTTTTGCAGAAATTCCAAAAGACGTTAGAATGAGTGGACCACTTGATTTGCCAAAGGGCTTATCTGAACTAGAAGTTAGGAACAAGATAGGCAAAATGGCCAGTAAGAATAAAGTGTTTTCTACTATTTATAGAGGTTGTGGAGCGTATAACCACTACATTCCATCAATTGTGAAGCAAATCACCTCTAAGGAAGAATTTGTTTCTTCCTATACACCTTATCAAGCAGAAATCAGCCAAGGTATCTTGCAGTCTATTTTTGAATATCAGACTATGATCTGTGAATTAACAGGAATGGATGTATCCAATGCTTCTGTATATGATGGTGCAACTGCAGCAGCAGAAGCCATTATCATGTGTGTAGAAAGAAAGAGATCAAAGGCTCTTGTTTCTGCGGCAATGAATCCGCAAACCATAGAGACCATTCGTACCTACTGTACCGGTGCTGATATTGAACTTGTGATTGTACCCAGTACGGATGGACGCACAGATTTAGCCGAGCTAAAAAATATGGTGGATGAAACGACTGCTTGTGTATTAGTTCAACAACCAAATTACTATGGACAAATAGAAGAATGTGATGAGATTGGGGTTATTACAAAAGAAAGCGGTGCAAAGTATGTAATAAGTACGAATCCTATTTCACTTGCCATTCTAAAGACACCTGCTGAATATGGGGCAGATGTAGCAGTAGGAGAAGGGCAACCTCTTGGAATTCCTTTATCTTTTGGTGGACCATACCTAGGGTATATGGCTTCTACAGAGAAGATGATGAGAAAGCTTCCTGGACGAATCGCAGGAGAGACAAAGGATGCTCAGGGAAGACGTGCCTATGTATTGACCTTGCAAGCGAGAGAACAGCATATAAGACGTGAAAAGGCATCTAGTAATATTTGTTCCAATCAAGCTTTATGTGCTATGACAGCAGCAGTATACATGGGTTCAATGGGTGAGAGTGGACTAAGAAATGCAGCATGTCTTAGTTATTCAAAGGCTCATTATCTAGCAGATAGATTATGTGAACTAGAAAGCTTTGAACTTGCGTATAATGGAGACTTCTTTCATGAATTTGTTACTTCCTATAAAGGAAATGTAGAAGAACTCATGGATCAATTAGAAGTATATGGAATCCTTGGTGGATATCCGATCGAGGGTAGCAAGCAGATTATATGGTGTGCAACAGAAATGAACACCAAAGAAGAAATCGATGTTCTGATCGATATTTTGAAGGAGGTGGAAGGTAAATGAAACTAATCTTTGAAAGAAGCGTAGAAGGACGAGGCTGTAGTATGTTGCCAGAATGTGACGTTCCTGCTCTTGATTTAGCTGGAAAACACACGAGGAAAAAAGAACTTCGCTTACCTGAAATATCCGAAACAGATTTAAGTAGACATTACACAAAGCTTATGGAGAGAACCTTTGGAATCAATAATGGCTTCTATCCACTAGGCTCATGTACTATGAAATACAATCCTAAAATAAATGATGAGATGGCAAAACAAGCAGAATTTGCCTCCTTGCATCCACTTCAACCAGAACACACCGTTCAAGGTGCTCTAGAAGTGATGTGGTTTGCTGAAAAGTATTTAAGCGAAATTACAGGAATGGATAATATGAGTTTCCAGCCAGCAGCAGGAGCCCATGGAGAATATACTGGACTACAGCTGATACGCGCCTATCATCAAGATAGAAAAGATACAAAGAGAACGAAAATCATTATTCCTGATTCTGCTCATGGAACAAACCCAGCCAGTGCAGCATTGGCAGGTTATTCCGTAGTAAATATACCATCTACAGAAGATGGAATGGTAGATGTGGAAGAACTAAAAAAAGTGGTGGGCGAGGATACAGCAGGATTTATGTTAACTAATCCAAATACGTTAGGACTATTTGATAAAAACATCTTAGAAATCACTAAGATTATTCATGATGCAGGTGGACTTAACTATTACGATGGTGCAAATCTAAATGCTATTATGGGAATTGCAAGACCTGGTGATATGGGATTTGATGTAGTTCATTTAAATCTTCACAAAACATTTTCAACTCCTCATGGAGGCGGAGGTCCAGGAAGTGGTCCAGTAGGATGTAAAGAATTCTTGACCAAATATCTGCCTTTACCAAGAGTAATCCTTAATGAAGAAGAAAATAGATATCAATTCTTGAATTCTTTAGATGTAAGTATAGGAAGAGTAAAAGCGTTTTATGGTAATTTCTTAATTGTAGTAAGAGCGCTTACTTATATCATCACACTAGGTGGAGATGGTCTTAAAAATGCCTCTGAAAATGCAGTATTAAACGCAAATTATATGATGAATCAGCTTATGGATATTTATGATGTTCCATTTAAGGGACATTGTATGCATGAGTTTATAATTAGTATAGAATCGATAAAGAAAGAAAAAGGAGTGACGGCGCTGGATGTAGCTAAAACCATTTTGGACTATGGAATTCATCCACCAACCATGTATTTTCCACTTATTATACATGAAGCGCTTATGCTAGAGCCTACAGAGACAGAATCCAAGGAAACAATGGATGAAGTAATAGAAATACTCAAGGAAATTCATGAAAAGGCTTATCAGGATCCACAAGCACTTCATGAGTCACCTAAGAAGACGGTTATTGGGCGTCCAGATGAAGTTATGGCAGCAAGAAATCCTATCCTACGATATAAATTTGACTAAAGATACGAGGTAAAAATTTGATTAATGACATTAAATACGTAATCAGTGAAGATTTTTGTCCCTATGATAATCTGGCACTAGAAGAATACCTATTACATTACGTGAAAGCAGGTCAATGTATTTTATATCTGTGGCAAAACGAAAAGACGGTGGTAATAGGCAGAAATCAAAATGCTTGGAAAGAGTGTAAAGTAAGTGAATTAGAAGAAGATGGTGGAAGATTAGCTAGGAGACTTTCAGGTGGCGGAGCAGTCTTTCATGATCTTGGGAATTTAAATTTCACCTTTTTAGTAAATAAAGAAGATTATGATTTAGATAAACAGCTTTCTGTTATTTTACAAGCTGTTAGGAACTTGGGTTTAGAGGCCGAAAAATCTGGAAGAAATGACATTACTGTAGATGGTAGAAAGTTTTCAGGAAATGCATTTTATACAGAAGGGATTAAATCTTACCATCACGGTACAATCTTAATAAATGTTGATATGGAAAGATTATCTAGGTACCTAAATGTATCCAAAGAAAAGTTGTCCTCAAAGGGTGTTTCTTCGGTAAAATCAAGAGTGGTTAATCTATCTGAATATAAGAAAGACCTAACAATTGATCGAATGAGGCGTGAGTTAATTACTGCTTTTGGTCAAGTATACCAAGCTAATCCCATTGAAATGAAGGACGAAGAAATAGACAAAGATGTAATAAAGGCTTTCAGCGATAAGTATTCATCCGATGATTATAAGTATGGAAAAAAGATGGAGATGACCTATTCTCTTGGAAAGAGATTTCCTTGGGGTGGGGTCGACATTGACCTTATAGCAGAGGCTGGTAAGATAAAAGAATGTATGGTATATTCGGATTCCATGGATATATGGCTTGCCCAACAAATACCAGGTTATTTAATGGGCTGTCCTTTTCATTCGAAAGAAATGGTGAAGGCATTATTAGGACTAAAGGTAGAAGACGAAGCGCAGTTAACTATGCTTGAAGACATTATGGAGCTGATCGTTAGTGAAGAAATATAGAAGATGAAAGGTGTGGCTGAATACATGGAAAAAGAATATGATTTAGTCGTGATTGGTTCTGGCCCAGGTGGCTATGTAGCAGCGATACAAGCGGCTAAACTAGGAATGAAAACAGCAATAATTGAAGAAGGTGAATTGGGTGGAACCTGTTTAAATAGCGGATGTATTCCCACCAAGACTCTTATGCATAGTTCAAATCTGTATTATGAAGCTCAAAACCTTGATAAATTTGGTATTCACGCATCTGAAGTTAGCTATGACTTAGAAAAGATCTTTGATCGAAAAGATGAAGTAGTAGAAAAGATAAAGGGTGGAATCAAAGGGTTATTAGAAGGAAATAAAGTGGAAATTATCTCTGGAAGGGCTACCATTGTAGCCCCTAAAGAAATCAAGGTTAAGACAAAGGAAGAATTACAAACTCTTACGACAGATAAAATCTTGATCGCAACTGGCTCAAAGCCGATTCTTCCAAGGATAGAAGGAATCGATCGAAAAGAGGTAGTAAGCAGTAATGAAATCCTATCTATGAAGGATAAGATTTATAAAAGGCTGACGATTATTGGCGGTGGAGTAATCGGAGTTGAGATTGCAACTATCTATCAGGAATTAGGCTGTGAAGTTACTATTATTGAAGCGATGGATAGAATCTTGCCTTTATTAGATAAGGAAATATCTCAGAGCGTAGCAATGAGCCTTAAGAAGAGAGGCATTAAGATTCACACGAAAGCCATGGTTAAAAGGATTACAGAGGAAGATGGACTGACTTGTGAGTATGAAGATAGTAAGGTGGCAGCTAGCATTCAATCGATAAGCGGTGATGGAATCCTAGTAGCCATTGGACGAGCTGCAAATACAGATGGTTTGTTTGAAGAAGGATTTTCAATTGAACTTGATCGGAATCATATCGTGGTAGATGGAAACTTAGAGACTAGTGTAAAAGGAATCTATGCGATCGGAGATGTAATAAAAGGTGCTCAGTTAGCTCATGTGGCTTCTGCACAGGGAATCGTAGCAGTGGAGCATATGTTGAATCGAGAGCCTAGTATTAATCTAGAGGTCATTCCTTCCTGTATTTATACAAATCCAGAAATCGCGGCAGTAGGCATGTCAGAGCTAGAAGCTGAAGAAAAGGGTATTCCTGTTAAAACAGCTAAATATCCTATGCTAGGCAATTCTAAGGTAATTCTTTCTCAAGATGAGAGAGGATTTATAAAGCTAATCGCACACAAAGATACGGATGAGATTCTAGGAGCACAGCTCTTGTGTCCGAGAGCCACAGATATGATTGGAGAGTTTGCTACAGCAATCATCAATAAACTTACCATAGGAGATATGGCGAGGGCAATTAGACCACATCCTACCTATAACGAAGGTATAAATGAAGCATTAAATGATTTTGAAGGCATGGCGATACATGTAATGCCAAGACGGCGA
>CAYYVJ010000023.1:4307-9233 GCA_964475115.1 uncultured Lachnospiraceae bacterium | reverse complement strand
CAACTGGTGCAACCACTTCTATCCATAAACCACTTGGAGCAAATTGATAATTTACACCGTCTATTAGCATATCTGTGTTAGTTGCCATAACTCCAGTATTCTGTAGATAATACCAACCTTCTGCAAGTTCTAGCCATCCAGTAACCATAGAGCCACTTTCATTAAAGTAGTACCAACCATTAGAAAGCACTATCCATCCTGTGGCCATGGTGCCATCACCATGTAGGTAATAGTTTCCACTATCTGTAGTGATAAACCCTGTTTGCATCTTACCGTCTACACCTAAGTAGTAATAAGGAGCATTTTCAGATTCGCTAGAGGCTTTTACTTGAATCCATCCGCGCATCATGTATCCGTTTTCATCAAAGTAGTACCAGCTTCCGTTATCTAATACCCAACCAGTCATCATTACACCATTTCCATCAAAGAAATAACGGTGTCCATTTTCTTCGAACCAACCGGTTTGCATTTTACCATTTGAATTAAAGAAATACCATTTAGAATCTAGTTCTGTCCATCCTGTGATCATATATCCATCTTTATCAAAGTAGTAACGACCATCAGAAAGTCCTGTAAAGCCGACAGCCATGGCACCACTTTCTTTGAAGTAATGTCTTTGACCACCGACTGTCGCCCATCCAGTTTTCATAGTACCATCTGCATTTAAATAATAGTAGATGTTATCTACTAATAGCCAGTCAGTAGCCATATTACCAGATTCACGGAAGTAATGCCATTTATCCTTTATTTGAGTCCAACCAACACTCATGGCACCATTTTCTCTTAGATAATATGTAATATTTCCTTCTTGGTACCAACCGGTTACTAAAGGTCCTGAGCTAGTAAAGTAGAACCACTCTTTTCCGATTTCTTTCCATCCAGTATCCATAACACCATCATTTGTAAAGTGATAGGTAGAGTTACCGACAGTATTCCAACTAGTAGCCATAGCACCACTATTCTTTAGATAATACCAACTATTACCTTGTAAGAACCAGCCGTTAATCATTTGTCTTTGGCTATTCATGAAGTACCAAGCTCCATCTGCATTAACCCAGCCGGTTTGCTTGCGGTAATTATTAAAGTAATACCAGTGGCCATTTTCATAGGACCAACCATGAGGAATGATAATATTTGAATAATCCTTATAAAGGAAGTTAATATCTACGTTTCCATTGACACCATTGACTCTTCCTTTGCTAGTGGCTTGCCACATAGAAGGGTTTGCATAATTAACTCTAGAAAAATATTGTGCAACCCATTTGTCAATAGAGGCAATCGCATTTGGTTCAAATCTAGAATCATACCAAGAGGTACTTGAATAAAGAATAGGACGATATCCTGCATTTTCAATAACCTCAGCAAAAGCAACTGCAATAGCGGAAAGCTGTGCGGGAGTCAAGGATTTATGTACATTGTCCTCAATGTCAATTGCAATGGGGAAAGAGACAGTATAGTTTTTAACATTTGAAATAACAAATTCTGCTTCTGCTCTTGCCTCTTCTGGAGTCGTTGCATAAGAGTAAATATAAATACCTGTCTTCACACCAGCCTCAGCAGCAGCTTTCATATTGGTATGGAAGTAAGCATCTACTCCAAATTTCACACTACCAACTCGAATCATTGCAAATGTAACGTGATCGGCAGCAACTTTGTTCCAGTCAATCTTATCTTGATATCTAGAAACATCAATACCACGAGTAACTACATTTTCGATTCTTTGACCATTATTATTTACATAAAAACCATCTATAAGTTTCCAATCTGTAACCACTGTTCCATTTGGGTTAAAGTAGTAGTAAGATCCATTTACTAATTGCCATCCTGGAGCTGGACTCAAAGCACCACTTTCATTAAAATAGTAGTTTGCTCCATCAGGAAGTCTTACGTTTCCAGTCTGCATGGCTCCATCTGCTGTAAAGTAATAGAGACGGTTGTCGAGTGTAAGAAGACCAGTCTGCATGGCTCCACTTGTATCACCAAAGTAATACCAGAGACCATCTACATTTGTCCACCCCTTTGAAAGATTTCCAGCCGCATCATAATAAAAAGTTTTTAAATCTCCAGATTTTACCCAGCCTGTTGTAGCATGCGCACTAGTCGCAGGTACAAGACATAGCATCGCCGCGAGAGAAAGGGTTGTCATTAATTTAATTATTTTTTTCATTCATTCCTCCTTATCTTTTGTGATTTGAAGCAAATAAAATTGCTTATGCGGGTATTATACCCTATATATCCTGTTTTTGGAATAGAAATAACTGGAATACCAGTTACAATTCTCTTAAAACTTCCTTAAGAAGCGAAAAGAATGTGACTAAAAAAAGAACGTTGTCGACTACTTTTTATTTACAAAAATTAGTCGACAATGTAGAATGAGAGAGAGGTGAGATAGGAGTTGAGTATAGTTATGATGAAGGTACATGTCTGCGGACAATGTGGTTACAAAGTACTAACTTCAAGAAGATTGGAGTGTAGATGCAAAATGTGTGATTTGCCTATGCTAAAGCTTGACATAACCTTTGAAGAATGGTGGGTTATGGACGAAGAAGAGCGAGACAATTATGTTAGTCGATTTCTAACTAGTAAGCAAATTGAGATGATAAAATCCAATCCCAATTACTTACTAAAAAATATCTGAGCCACTTTTTTCTATAATGGTACCAGGTACACTTACAAAATTCTTACGAAGTCGTAAGAAAACTGTAAGTGTACCTGGTACATTTTAAATTTAAATCAAATTTAAGCTTTTTTTGTAATATATTTTGGCATAACGATACATGAGCAAGGTATATTCACCAAATTCATCTCCGAGAGAACTCTTATATTCGGCCCAAAGGCTCCAGAGAAATCCACTTAGAGCGATATAAGCATATACTCGAAAAGCCTCATCATTTGTAGGCTTGCGTCCAAAGTATTGCTCCATTAAATATTTGATCTCATCTTCCTCTAAATAAGAATATATGGAAAACATAGCCGGATCGATGAGGGGGTCACACATGCCAGCGTACTCCCAATCAATGAGACGGATACTTCCATCTGGTAAAAAGAGTAGGTTAGATTCTACACTATCAATATGAGCCAAAGCTTTCTTAGGATTGCGTTTTTCTAAAAGAGCAAGAAGCTCATTCATTTTTACTCTAGTTTCTTCATAGTCTTCAAAGCGTATACTATTATGTTCCTTGCAAATCTTTTCATAATAATCGATTCTTTCACGAAGATTAAATTCGTGATCCACGGTCTTTCCGCATTGATGGAAATCACGAAGGAACTTCATGGAAGCGGCTACATCTTCTTTATTTTTCCCGTCACAATTTCTGCAGTCGGTATAGTATTCAGAGATTTTATATCCAGTTTCCCTATCAAAATATACAATGAAATCAGAAATTTTTAAATCTCCTATGGCATCGTAGCAAGCTTTTTCTTGGCTACGGTTTATCAGCATGTCTGTACCAGGGCCTGGGATACGGAAAATATAATCCTTTTCTTTTACGGTAAATAGAAAAGACTTATTTGTCATTCCAGCTTTTAGTATTTTTAGTTTCGTAATCTCATTTTCAGAAATAGAAAATATTTTTGCAATACATTCAAGGGCATGATTTTCTGAATTTGTTTGATACTTGGTATCAAACAATCTAAGTTCTTCCAGGTTTTCAAACTCATAAACGATGCCATGTTGTTGCTTATAGGCATACATTGTTAAGTCAGAGATGTTTTCCATATAAATATTTTCCCAGTAAAAGTCTTCTGTTCCAGGGCGTTCATAAGCTTCTTCTATGAAAGGAATAATATTTTTTGAAAATTCTTTATCAAAATAAACAGGACCATACATTACATAAGAGTCCCATCCACCTACATTCACATCTGTGATCCTATTTTTTTTATCTATGGTCAGACACCATTCACTGGTTTCCCCTTCTTGGAATACACTAGAATACCAAGGACCTGCTTCGTAGGTATGAAAAATATTTTCACGCATCCAGTTATCAGAAGAAAGGAGATAAGTGTTTTTAAATAAATGTCTAGAGTGGTAGAGAGTAGCTAAGTTGTTTTTAGTGGCATACTCAGGATTATATAAAAGCTCTACTTTATATTTATCAATTAAATATTCAAATTTTTCTTTTAAATAACCAACCACAATGGTAATCTTATGGATTCCAACTTCATGTAATTGCTTAATCTGTCGTTCGATCATTCTCTCACCCAAAACTTCTAAAAGACCTTTTGGTGTTTCAAATGTAAGGGGAACAAAACGAGAGCCAAAGCCAGCTGCAAAAATAACGGCATTATCTACTCTGAAAAGTTCAAGAAACTTCTTCCCTTCCTTCGTTAGGTGATATTCACCTTTATCTAGTGTGAGATAGCCTTCTTCTATGCATTCCTTTATATATTTATTAGCATTTCCCAAAGAAATATCAAGTTTCTCTGCCAATTCTCTTTGGGTGATTTGACTATTATTATTTATAGTACGGCAAATAAGCGCGTAACGGTTCATAAGTCCTCCCTCTGTTCAAAAAAAAACGATTTCATGTTATATTGAACATTATAAAGAAAGGAAGGAGAGAAGTCAAGAAAAAGTTAAAACATGTGCAATGTATTGACAATGCACATGTTTTGTAATAGAATAAAAATATAAATAAAAGAATGAAAGAAGGATGGTACAATGGCTACAACGAATATTACTATACGTATAGATGAAGAACTAAAAAAACAAGCAGAAGAATTGTTTTCTGATTTAGGGCTTAATTTGACAACTGCATTTGTTGCATTTGCAAAACAAGCAGTAAGAGAGCAAAGAATCCCTTTTAATTTGTCACGAAATCTACCAAATGCAGAAACTTTTGCTGCATTTGAAGAAGTCAAAAAAATGAAACTTAACCCACAAGACTATAAAGGCTATAATGATGTAGATGAAATGATGAGGGAACT